>DAOOQY010000072.1:0-10855 GCA_035389025.1 Verrucomicrobiota bacterium | reverse complement strand
GACGGAGCGAGATGGCGCGGACTCACGTCCGCGACGCGGGACGGCTACGGTTCGACGGTTCATGGAGAGCGCCAGCCCTCAGGCGCCGCGCACCAGGCGGTTCAGGGCCTGCTCGAGATCGGCAAACTGGAATGCAAACCCTGCGTCGAGCAGACGCGCCGGGCGGACTCGATCGCTGGCCAGCAGAACCTGCTCTCCCATCTCGCCAAGGACTGTTCTGACCGCGAACGCGGGCGCGGCCAGGAAGGCCGGGCGGTGAAGCACGCGTGCCAGGGTTGCGGTGAAGCCGGCGTTGGTGGCGGCTTCGGGCGCCACGGTGTTGACCGGGCCGCTGAGCCGGTCGTCGTGCAGCGCCAGTTCGATGACGCGGAGCAGGTCTTCGAGCACAATCCAGCTCCAGTATTGCCGGCCGCTGCCCAAACGCCCGGCCAGGCCGAGTCGGAATGCGGGAAGCATCCGGGCCAACGCGCCTCCCTGGCGTGCCAGGACCAGGCCGAACCGCAGGTGCACAACGCGCATGCCCTGCTCGAGCGCGGATGCGGTCGCCGCTTCCCACGCCTGGCAGACTTCCGGCAGAAAACCAGCGCCGGCAGGGCTTTGTTCATCGAGGACTTCGTCGCCGCGATCGCCGTAGTACCCCGTGGCTGATGCGCACACCAGCAGCCGCGGAGGACCCGGAGCGCGCATCAGGGCGTCGCACAGGAGACGCGTCGCATCCACCCGACTGGCCCGAATGCGCGCCTTGGCCGCGGGGGTCCATCGTTGGGCGATGGTCTCCCCAGCCAGGTGCACGACCGCATCGGGCGGCGAGGCTGTGTCGAGACGGACCTGACCGGTTTCGGGGTCCCAGGTCGGTCCGGAATCCGCGCTCGCCGCTCCGCGGCGCAGGGGCGTCACCCGATGTCCGCTGCCGCTCAACCGCGCAGCCAGTGCGGCGCCGATCAGACCGCTTGCCCCGGTGACGAGAATATTCATGCGCGCGTTCGGTTCAGTTCGATCCTTGGAGTCGAGGCTCGTCCCCGCGGCCCGGCGGGGGCGGAGCAGGTCAACCCCGGGATTTGATTCATAAGGAAGCCATGGACGCGCTCAAGGTAGTCATTGCCGTGTGCCGGGAAAAGCGCGTAGTTTCGGGCAGTGTTCATTCGCTCTGGATTCGAGTGCTGATGTGCCGACACGGTGTGCGAAAGGTCAGGCATGAATCGACGCAGTTTCTTCACGCTCGCCGGCGGGATGGCCGGTTACACGGCCGCCGTGCGGGTCAATGGGCTGGGCGCCGAGCCTGAGCCGCACGAGCGCATCACCCGTCAGTTCGAGCCGATTGCCCCGTCCCAACCGCCGGGCGCGATCGCGACGGGCGATCCGCACCTGACGCCTGTCGGTCTCGAAGCCGACGTTCTTGTGGCGGGCGGCGGCATGGCCGGGGTCTGCGCGGCGCTGGCGGCGGCCCGTCACGGCGCAACGGTCATCCTGGCGCAGGACCGTTCCCGTCTCGGCGGCAATTCGAGCAGCGAGGTCAAGATGCACATCGTCGGCGCCAACGCCCACGGCGGGCGGCCCGGTTGGCGGGAAGGCGGCCTGATCGAGGAACTCCGGCTCGAGGATGCCGTCCGGAACCCGCAGCGCAGTTTTGAACTCTGGGACCTCCTTCTTTACGACAAGATCAAGAGCGAACCGAATATCACGCTGCTCCTGGACACCGTGGTCTTCGCCGCCGAGACGCGCGACGGCCTGATCCGGCGTGTCCTGGCGCGGTGCGACAAGACCGAGCACCTCTATCGGATCGGGGCCAGGCTCTTCCTCGACTGCACGGGGGATTGTCGGCTCGGCCTCGAAGCCGGGGCAGAGATGCGGATGGGGCGGGAAGCGAAGAGCGAGTTTGCCGAGTCGTTGGCCTATGAGGCCGCCGATGGCCAGACCCAGGGCAGCAGCATCCTCTTCACCGCCCGCGATTACGGGCGTCCGATGTCCTTCGTCGCGCCCCGATGGGCCCGGAAGGTGACACAGGAGATGCTCAAGTTCCGGGGCGTTTCCTCGTGGGAATACGGCTACTGGTGGATCGAGTGGGGCGGCCAGTGGCATTCCATCCGCGACAACGAGCGAATCCGGTTCGAGCTGCTCTCGATCGTGCTTGGGGTCTGGGATTACATCAAGAACTCCGGCAATCACCCGACCAGCGTGAACTGGGCGCTCGACTGGGTCGGCATGGTGCCGGGCAAGCGTGAAAGCCGGCGGCTGGTCGGCGATCATGTGCTCACCCAGCACGATCTCGAAGGAAAGAACGACGAACCCGACGACGCCGTGGCCATCGGCGGCTGGCCGATGGACGACCATCCGCCCAGCGGCTTCGATGCCTTCGACCAGCCGCCTTTCAGATCGATCAAGCTGGCGGACGTTTACAGCATCCCGCTGCGTTGTCTTTACAGCAAGACGGTCGGCAACCTCCTCATGGCCGGTCGCAACATCAGCGCCAGTCATGTCGCCTTCAGCTCGACGCGCGTCATGGCCACATGCGCGGCGATGGGCCAGGCCGCCGGGACCGCCGCCGCCCTCTGCGCGCGGCACGGCTCGAATCCGCGGCAGCTCTGCGCCGACAGGTCCCGCCTGCTTGAACTCCAGCAGATTCTGCTGCGGGACGACCAGACGTTGAAAAACCGGCGCAACGCCGATCCAAACGACCTGGCCCGGCAGGCAACGGTCACGGCGTCGGAAAGCCACGATCTGTCCAAGCCCGAGCATGTGATCAACGGCTGGGTGCGCGACATGCCCACCGAGTGGCGCAACCGCTGGGGCGCCAAGCTCGGGCCCGAGGGGGCCTGGCTCGAGTTGGCGTGGGCCAAGCCCCAGCGAATCCTCGAACTCCAGATCACCTTCGACACCGGCTTCCATCGCGAGCTGACGTTGTCCGCCTCGACCCATGTCAGCCGGCAGATCGTGCGCGGCCCGCAGCCGGAGACCGTGCGGGATTACGCGGTCCTGTGCACGCCTCCGGACGGTCCCGACGGCGCTCCGCTGCGCGAAGTCCTCAAGGTCACGGGCAATTACCAGCGTCTGAATCGGCACACACTCGAGCCTTTCGAGACCAGGCGGCTGCGTCTGCACTTCACCGCGACCAATGGCGATCCCATTGCCCGCGTGTACGAGGTGCGAGTCTACGGGTGATCCGGCCCGCCCTCATGGACGCGACTCGGCGCAATCGAATCGACGCATGCTGACCTCGGCACGCCAGCTCGGGTGGGTCAGCGCCACGGCCCTGGTCGTGGCGAACATGATCGGCGCCGGCGTCTTCACCACCAGCGGTTTTCTGCTCAAAGACCTTGGATCGCCGTGGGCCGTCCTGGCGGTCTGGGCGGGCGGCGGTCTCCTGGCCGCCCTCGGCGCGCTCTGTTACGGCGCGCTGGCCCGCCGCATCCCCGAGTCGGGCGGCGAATACCTTTTTCTCTCGAAGACGCTGCACCCTGCGGCCGGCTATGTCGCGGGGTGGATATCGCTCTTTGTGGGCTTCTCAGCCCCGCTCGCCGCGGTCGCTTACGGCTTCGGCCAATATGCGAAGCCGTGGCTCGGGGGCATCGACGCGAAACTCAGCGGCTCGATCCTCCTGGTCCTGTTCGCCTTCGTCCATGCGGCGGATGTGCGCCGGGGCGCGTGGCTGCAGAACTGGATCGTGGCGCTCAAACTGGTTCTGCTGCTCGGTTTTGTCGGCCTCGCCATCGACCGGATCGACGCGCTGCCGGCGGTGACTCGAGGCTCGGCCACGGTTCCGGCGTTTGCCGTCTCCCTCATCTGGGTGTCGTTCAGCTACGCCGGATGGAACGCCGCGGTCTACCTGGGGGGCGAAGTGCGGGATGCCGAGCGCACCCTGCCCCTGGCCATGCTCGTCGGTACGGCCATCGTCACGGCGCTCTACCTGGCCCTCAACGCGGTGTTCGTCTTCTCGACCGCTCCCGAAAAACTGGCGGGACAACTCGAAGTCGCGCGCATCGCCGCCGAGGCGCTGGGCGGGGTGCGCCTGGCCAACGTGGTGACCGCAGTCGTCTTGCTCGCCCTCGCCACATCCGCGTCCTCGCTGATCATGGCCGGGCCGCGGGTGTACGCCTGCATGGGCGCGGACGGTTATCTTCCGCGGTTCCTGGCTCCGACGGCGGGTCCGCCGCGGGCGGCGATCGGGCTGCAAGTCCTGCTGGCCCTGCTGCTCTTGTGGAGTTCGACCTACGAGATGTTGCTGACCTACATCGGTTTCACTCTCAGTCTGAGCACGGCCGCAACCGTCCTCGGGCTCGTGCGGCTCAGGATTCGGGAGGGAGCCGCCGTGCGAGTGGTCGGCTGGCCGTGGCTGCCGGGTCTGTTCATCGCCGCCGTGCTGGCGATCGCCGGGTCAACCATTGCCCGTCAGCCGCGCGCCAGCGGGCTGGGGCTGTTGACTCTGGCGGCCGGCTGGCTCGCCTGGTGGTTCTCGACGCGGCGCATCAGGCACCCGTGACGGTCGTCAGACCCGCGGATGGAGATGGGTTCAACCCGGCTTGAGGACGATCTTCCCCGCCAACGTGCCGGCTCTGCCGATGGTATTCTGTTCCTGAAGACGGTGAGCGGCAGCGGTCTCGGCGAGCGGCATGACGCGGTCGATCCGCGGATTCAGCCGCCCGGCAGCCATCCAATCGTTGAGGTCATCCGCGCACTCGCGCTGTTCGTCCGGGTGGGCGCTGAACATCACGAAGCCGTGCAGCGAGCAGCCGCGGACATAAAAGGGCCCGACAGGGAACTGAGGGCGAGCCTCGCGCCCGGCCATCAGAATCATCCGTCCCCTCGAGGCGAGCGCGGTGACCACCCGGTCGAAGTTCGGTTCGCGGGCCGTTTCCCACCAGACATTCACGCCGCCCGGGGCGATCTTCTTGACGGCGGAGTCGACCTCGACGGTTTTGTAGTCGATGACATGGTCGGCCCCCAGTTTGAGGGCGGCCTCGACCCGCTCGTGTCCGCCCACGGCGGCAATGACCCGGGCCCCGAGCAGTTTGGCGATCTGGACGACAGTCGAACCGACGCCGCCACTGGCGCCGTTGACCAGGACTGTCTCGCCGCGCTGGAGTTTGGCGTCCCGCACCAGACCGAGATGCGCGGTGATGCCGACCATGGCGATGGCCGCCGCCTGTTCATCGGAGACCGTGGGGGGCGTGGGATAAAGCCAGTTCTCGTCGACCGAGACGAACTCGGCGAAGGTGCCCTGCCGTCCAAGAAGCCCCTGGTTGCTCCCCCAAACGCGGTCCCCCGGCTCGATCCCGTTCACCTCCGGGCCGACGGCTTCGACCACGCCCGCCAGATCGCATCCGACGATGAACGGCGTGGGCAAATCCATCTGGACCAACCCGCCGCGGATGTACGTGTCAATCGGGTTGACTGCCACGGCGCGAACGCGCACCAGGGCGCGATTGCCCGTGGGTTGCGGCTCGGGCAGGTCACCGTATCGGATCGATTCGGGCGGACCGGTCTGAGTGATGTAAGCGGCCTTCATGGTTTGCCGATGCAGTTGAACTGGCTGCCAAAAACACTGAACGCGGTCAATTCTAGGTCCATTTGCCGGATTTGCAACCCGCTGCTCGTCCGTGTCGGCCGCTCCGCTGCATCTCATCGTCGTCGGTGTTCTGTCGGAGTGGACGGAGGGACAATCCGGCGTATTGAAACGGGGGCCATCCGCGGCTATGTTCGGCCATGCCATCGACCGGAACACCGGTGGTGATGCCGGATCTCGAACAGGATGAAGCGGTCAAGTCGAAAGACGCGCTCGATCCGGGCTACCTGGTGATTTGTTGGAACGATCCGGTGAACCTCATGACGTACGTGACACACGTGTTCCAAATGGTCTTCGGCTGGCCGCGCCAGAAGGCGGAGCAGCACATGCTGCAGGTGCACCGGCAGGGGAAGAGCGTGCTGACCCGCGAAACCCTCGAACGCGCCGAGTTCTACGTGCATCAACTCCACAAGTACAGCCTCCACGCCACCGTCGAACGCGACAAGGGATGAAACTGGCACGCACAGACGGCACCCTCTGCGTCTTCCGCTTGAGCCAGCGCGAGAGCGATTTGTTCACCCAGGTCCTGCGCCGTCACCCGATGGTCCCCGCCGGCTACCATCGCTACACGCGCGCGGGCGCGACCGCAGACGATCCGGCCAACCAGGCGCTGCTGGACGAGGCCATGGCGGGGCACCGTGCCGAGCGCGACGAGCGGGTGGAAGGTCTGCTGAACGATCCGTCACGCCTGGCCTCCGATGAAAAGGGCTGTCGGTTGAGCCTGAGCCGGGAGGACATCGAATGGCTGCTGCAGGTGCTCAATGACGTGCGGGTCGGAAGCTGGCTCAAGGCCGGTTGCCCGGACCCGGATGCGAAGATTCCTCCCAAGATCACGGCGGCCAATGCCACGTTCTTCGCCTTGATCGAAGCGGCCGGGCACTTCGAGACCGCACTCCTCGATGTGCCGTGACCGGCGGGGCGCGCCTGGCCTCGCACCGGCGGGCGGAGGCCCGGTCAGGCGGGAATCTTGTCCTGTTTGCGGTAAACCATGCCCTGGAAGATGGCGATGAGTTCGCCCTGATCGTTCTTGACCTCGACCAGATAGGTGCCGGTCTTGTAGTTCCGGGCCAACTCGCGCGCCTCGGCAGACAGGGTGCCCGTGCTCGAGGCCTTGAGGAACGAGATGCTGGCGTTGATCGCGACCGCCACGGTGCCATGCGAATTGGACGCAGCCGCGAATACAAAGTCGGCCAGCGTGAAAATCGCGCCGCCGTGCGTCATATCGAGCCCGTTCCAATGCGTGGGGCGCAGAGGCATCCGGGCCGTTGCGTGCCCGGGCTCGATCGTGAGCAGTTCGATCCCGGCGAGTTTTGCGTACTGGTCCCGTTCGAAGAATCGTCTGACTGTTTCCATGTTCGGTCGCAACGCCGGCGCCTCGGGCGCGCGGCGCACCCCTGTCTGTAGTCCGATCATGCCTTCGAGTCGAGTCTGAAGGTGATTTCCACCGACAGACTCAGCGCCCATGCATGAAGTCGAAAAGGTCGGGGTGGGGACGGCTCGTCCCCCGCCATGTCAAGTGAAGACGGCGTTTGTCGGCGACGGGGCCGTCGCCGCTCCACTTCATGAATTGGCCCTGCGACAGACTCCAGATGCACTGCCGGGAAGCCGGACACAGGCAGATTCGTTTCCGTGCCTTGCCAACCGGCCCGGATCAGGTCGGGCACGGTGTTTGTCATCGGTCCGGGCCGGCGCGGCATCGAGGTCATGGGGACTCGGTGGGAGTCAACAGCGCGCGGTAGTTGAACCGGTCGTTTGGCGCAACGTCGCCATTGAGAGTCAAATCGCTCCAGTCGCCGTTCTGGCGGATGCCGTCCGCCCACTTGAAATCGAGCCGGGCCGGCGGCTTGCGCATGCCGAGCGCCGACCACGAAACAGCCAACTCGAGGTCGGCGCCCGCCGCGCGGAATGGCGCCGTGCCGACCGGGCTCCATGCGTAGCGCCCCTCGACATTGCGTTCGAGTGAAGCCTCGTTTGGATTCCGCCGCGAACGGTTCACGACGAAGTCGTACCCCAGCCAGCCGGTCGCCGCGTCGGCGTCCGCGTCGATGAACAGCAGCATCCAATCGGCGTCGCCCGCGGGCGTGAGCGGATCGCGGGCGCGAACATGGAAATAGGCGCAGTCGGGATCGAAGCTGATCCGGGCGGCGATCAGGTCGTTGCGTCCGGTGCGGTTGGTGTAGGTGACGCTCGCTTCCCAGCCGCGGTGTTCCCGCCGCGCGGGATCGCCGACGGTGTCCCGGAACTCGGGCGCGACGCCGGCCCAATCGCCGAAGTCGCCGTCGATGCGAATCGGCTGCGGGCGGACCGGTGTGAGGGCGCGGGCGCCCTTGTAACGGCGGACGTACCCCGCCATCTGGTAGTAGTAATCGTCGCCGTGACCACCCCGCATCGGCTCGATGTCTCGACTGTGTTCCTGATCGAACTGATCGACGAACATGACCGGCAGGCGGACACCGTTGAATTCGTTGAAGCGTCCCGCAATCCACTCGTTCCAGCCGGTGATGAAGACGAATCGCGGGTCCTCCTTCAGGGCGCGCTCCCACTGCTCGGTCACGTTGAAGCCCCAGCGCACCGCGTCCCGCCGGGTGTCGGCAGCGCCCTGATGATGGCTCCGCCCGCGCGCCCCCGGCTCGCTCATGGTGGCCAGCCGATTGCCGACGGCATTCTGACCGACGCCAACAGACATCTGTTCTTTCTCGCCGCGGGCGTTGACGAACACATGCTGCGGATAGACCTCGAGCCAACTCCACATGTCCGGCCGGGTCGGCCCCTGGAAGTAGTCCGGCTGCGGCTTGCGAAACGTGAAGAAGTCGCGGATTCGGGCCGCCTCGCCATCGGCGTGCACGAAACGGAGCGTGCGGTCTCCGGGCGCCGGTTTTCCGTCCGCGAACGCCTCGCCGGCCGCAAAGGTGTCGTCGGTGTGGCTCCACCACCCAATGCGCCCTTCAGCTTCGGAGGCCTCGATCCAGTAGATTCCCGGCGGCTGGGGGGAGGGGAGAGGGAGCACCAGCCAGGCATTGTCCGCCACACGTTCGAACCGGCGGCTGGCAACGCGATCGCCCAGCGGCCCATCGCGCCGCAGCGTCAGCGTCACCGCGCTGTTGGTGGCGCCCCACGTGGGGAAACGCCCGCTCGCCGCCTGGATGGGGCGCTCGACCCGGAGCGATTGCGCAAGCGTGTGGCCGGGCTCGAGCGGCGCCGGCGTGTTCTGCCTGGCGTTCTCGCCCCGGTCGAAAATCAGGTCCGAATCCGCCAGGATGAGCGGCTTGCCATCCCAGTGGAACCAGAGTTCGCGCTCGAGTCCGGGAGCGTAGAGATCGCGCCAAAGCTCGCGCACCACTTTGGGCGGATCCCAAAACGGGGTCAGGAAGGCGACCTGCGGAGTGCGGTTGCCGAGGGCGCGCATCTCCGACCACACCCGCAGCAGCGCGCGGTACCAATCGCGGTAGGTGATCTGGTTGGTGACGTCGAAGATCACGACATCGATCCCGGTATCGGCGAGCATTTGGGCGTGTTTGCGCAGGACGCCTTCGTCGTTGGTCAGGTAATAGCCGAAGATCGATTCCCCCCAGTGATGCGGGGCGTGCAGCGGGCCCCAGAGCGGGCTGTCCGGCTTGAGCATCGCGCCGGGGTCCCGTTCGAGGATGCGCGTGACATCGTATGGCCCGCCCTGGATGTGCTGGCCGTGCCAGAGAAAGTAGAAGATGCCCACCGTGCGATCGGCCCGCGGCGGGCCGACCTCGGCATGGGCGGGCACGGCGCGTCCCAGGGCATCGGTGGCCACCCAGGTGTCGCTGAACAAATCTCGAAATGGCTCCTCCTTCTCGCGCGCGGTGTCAGCCGGACCGCCTGCGCAGGAAACGCCGCCCAACAACCAGCCCGTCAGAACCATCGACAGAAATCGTGTCTGGACCATGCGCGCAAGGTAGGTGCCAGCGCGGCTCGCTCAAGGCTAATCTCGAAGAAACGGCGCCACGCCCAGGGTCGTGTAGCGGGCGCCGGCGGGATTGAGTTCGCTGCGGATGAGATGAACGGCCGTCGCGGTCCAGGTGCCAAAGAGGTCGTTCTCGATCCGGTCCCAGCGCGCGTTCGCCGGCGGTGCTGTTTGCCGTTCCCGGTCGTCCGCAATGCGTCCGAGAGTCAGGTGCGGTCGAAATGGGCGGTCTTCCCGGTGGTCGCCAAATGCCGCCGTGGCGGATTGAATCCGATGGCCGAGGCGCTCCAGCAGTTCGAGATCGCCCGTGACGCCAGCCCACAGGACTCGAGGCCGGCGCGGATTGGGAAACGCGCCCAAGCCGGCAATCGCGAGCGACAGCGGACGGGTGTCGGCGCACGCGGCGCGCAGGGCCTCGGTCAGGGCAGGGGCCTGTTCGGGCGGCACGTTGCCGTAAAAACGGAGGGTCAGATGGAGTTGTTCGCGTCGCACCCAGCGGACCGATCGGGCGGGCCAGCGGGCATCGAGAATGCGCTGAACGGAAACCAGGCGGTCAACAAGCGCTTCGGGGAGCGTCAGCGCGGCGAACAGGCGCAACGCATTCCCCGTGGCCGGTCCGCGTCGGAGGCTCGATCCTTCTCGAAGGGCCGATCCCGCCGCTGCGGGAGAGGCCCTAATTGATGACAGTGATTGTCTCAAGGCAGAATCTCGCGGAGCTTGCAGGTCCGCGATTCATCGCGGGCTGGCCAGATTTCGGGGCATCGGTGCACAGGCTTCGTGGGGAACCGCAGCGGGACTCACGGCCACAGCCCGGAAATCTGTGTCCTCGTCCCGGCATGAGATTTCCGGGCTACGGCAGCCTCTGCCCATAGGCGGCCTCGAACAGCCGATACCATTCCTCGCGGGTCAGTTCGATGTCGTCCGCATTGGCCGCCAGCGCGATCCGCTCCGGATTCGTCGTGCCGACGATTGGGACAATTCCCGACGGATGGCGGAGCAGCCAGGCGATGGCGATCTGGCTGCGATCGGCGCCCCGTTCGCGTGCCAGCGAATCCATGGCGTCATGCACCTTCTGCCTGTGCGCGTGGTCGTTGTCCTGCATGCTCACGCGGGCCCCTGTGCCCAACCGGCCGCCCGCCAGCGGGCTCCAGGCGATCGGCGTCATGCCTGTCAGGAGGCAGTGATCGAGCGTGCCATCGAGGAACGGGGCGATCTGGGCGAGGCTGATTTCGATCTGGTTGACGACCAGGGGCATGGGGCAGGCCGATTGCAGGGCCGTAACCTGCGAAGGGCGGAAATTGCTCACGCCGAACTCGCGCACCTTGCCTTGCTCCTTCAACTGAGTGAAGGCCGAGGCGACC
>DAOOQY010000071.1:0-10859 GCA_035389025.1 Verrucomicrobiota bacterium | reverse complement strand
GTTGGACCCTCACGTGGCAGGCGGTGTCCGGACGCACATACGACGTCGAGGCATCGAGCGATCTGGTGGACTGGTCGCATGTCGTGGCTGCTGATTATACCGCATCAGCCGCGACAGCCTCGATTGTGATTGTCGCGACTCAACCGCCCCCCGCGAACGGCTACTACGACGCCGGTTTGAGCGGCGCCTCGCATCGATTCTACCGTGTGCGATGGGATTGAATGTCAACGCCTCCCATGAACACCCTGACGATCGTTCTCGCCACCGCAATGGCGGCTTCGCCCATGCTGAGCCGGCCCGCCCTGTCGGCGCCAGTTCCAGCATTGCCCAAGCTCAAAGTCAGCGACAATCGGCGGTTTCTCGTCACGGAAGATGGCAAGCCGTTCTTCTGGCTGGGCGACACCGCCTGGCAACTGTTCCACCGGCTCAGTCGTGAAGATGCGCAACGTTATCTCGAACACCGCGCGCGGAACGGCTTCAACGTCGTACAGGCGGTGGCGATCGCCGAACTCGACGGCCACAAAGACCCCAATGCGTACGGGCACCTGCCGATCGAGGACTTCGACCCGGCGCGTCCCGCCGTTACGGAGGGGCCGAACAATGACTACTGGGACCATGTGGACTTTATTGTCGACGCTGCAAGGAACTTCAGTGTTCCGGGGCGTCACTCCGGCCTGCCCGGCGCGGGTGCGCGGACCAAGTGATCGGGGCGCAGCCCCAACCGTTTCAGGCCTCTGCCGTGAGCCCCCGCAAAGGCCGCGGGATAGGGTTCATCGGCGCCTCGCATCGAGTGCCAGACAATCCGGTTAAGCGTATCCTCGTCCGCCTGGTCGGGTTGGTCGAGCGGGAGAACCGCGCTCGATTCGGCCCAGTGCCTTTCCTGTGGCGAGAGGTCGCTGGTCTCCTTGTTCATTTCGTCCAGGGGGATGTTTGTGGGCAGACAGGCGTACGGTGTGAGATTCGCCTTGCTTTGAAAGCAGGCGGTCATGAGAGGGGACAGGGCGTCCATCTGGTTCATGGGCGGGATGCCGAGCATCCGTTGCATGGTGTGGAGCACGGAGGTCTGGTTGTAGAACTGGCTGATCACGGCGCCCCGTTTCGTGTACGGACTGACCACCAGACAGAGCGAGCGGTGGCCGTCGACATGGTCGAACCCGTTCTGGGGATCATCTTCGATCACGAAGATGCAGGTCTTGGGCCAGAAGCGGCTGTGTGAAATGGCGTCCACGACCCGGCCCAGCGCCAGGTCATTGTCGGCAACCTGCGCCCGCGGGGTCGGGCTGCCCGCGCGCGTGCCCGAGGTGTGGTCGTTGGGCAGGTAGAGGATGACCAGGTTGGGCCAGTGTCCGTCGCGTTCGAACGCCCGGAATTCATCGAGAAAGGCGTCGGCCCGGATTTGATCGGGGATGCGCATGTTCCAGCCCGGCGATGCCGGGCAACTGTAGCGCCTCAAGGTGTCGATCTCGATGTTGTGCTTGAAAGCGATTGTGCCGGTCTTGGCGACGTAATCCTCGTAGATTCGTTTGAACGTGGCGTTGGCAGGCTGTGTGGCTGTGGTGTTCATCTCTCCGTAATTGCGGAACGAGAGCCCGTGCAAGAGCACGTTGTCCCAGAGAAAGCCCGTGGCGGCGTAGCTCAACGGATCGTCTCCCGCAAAGGGGTAACTGCGGGTGAATCCGCCGAACGATTTCTCGAGGTAATCGGTGACGTAGCCCTCCGTGGCCCACGCATGACCGTCGGCTGACAACACCCCGTTGCAGTAGAAGTTGTCCAGCAGCGCGAATTGCTCCGCCAGAGCATGGTGGTTGGGCGTCACCTCGCGTCCGAAAACGCACAGCGCCGCGTCGCCGTTGGCTTGAGTGAGGGCGCCAAATACCTGGTCGTAGGTTCGATTCTCCTTAATGATGTACACCACATGCTCGAAGACTGACGGGTTCCCGAGCCGCTTTGGCACCGGCACCGGACGCCGGGCCTGGCTCGACCTCTCCCAGGCCCTCAGAATCTCCGGCACCCGGGCATCCGCGCTGACCTGTCGGGTATGGGCCGCGAGTTGGCCCGGGGTCGGAATCGCCACGCGCGTCACGCTGCCGCGATGTTGGTGGCTGTTCCAGCCCTTCTTCTTCGGGTCCGGATGGCGCGACCCGATCCCTTTGACATTGGCCACGTAGAGATGCGAGTTGTCGGCCACGAGCGCCCCCGGATACCACCCTGCGGGGATGAATCCCTCGACGCGCGGTTCGATCGGTTGGTCCAGGTCGAGCACGGCGACGGCGTTGTTGCCGCCGTTGGCCACGTAAAGCCGGCGGCCGTCCGGTGACAGCGCCAGCGCATTGGGAGCGCTGCCAAAGGGCAAACCGGGCGCCGGTCGGACGAACGATTCACCGACCATTACGCGCCGCGCGACGTCGATCACACTCACCGAATCGGAGTTCGCATTGGCCACGTAGAGCAGATCGCCGCCTCTGCCGAACTCGAGATCGGACGGATGCAGGCCCGTTGCGATCTGGGCGATCTCTCTTCTCTGGACCAGGTCCACCACCGAGACCGTCCCGCTCGACGCGACGCCGCGCTCGTCGATCAAGGCAGGCGTGTTCGAGGAGTTCGCCGTGGGCTCAATGCCCACCGGATGCCGCCCGCCCCAATTCGAAACGAACGCCACGGATTCGTTTCCGTCCCCGTTCGCACAGGCCACATCGTAAGGCGCAACGCCGACCGCGATCTCGTGCACCACTGTTCCAGCACTGAGATTCACCACCGCCAGCGTGTTGTTGCGCGACAAACAGACATAGGCTTTCGTCTCGTCCCGCGACAGGGCGATTCCCCCCACGTGGGGGTTGCCCTTTCCACCCGGACCGGGCAGGGCGATCTTCCTGCCCCAGGTCGCGACGCCCTGGGCGTCGATCTGCGCTTCCCACAGGGCGTTGGCGGCGCCGGACGCGTACAGACGGGTCCCGTCGCGCGTCATGGCCAGGCCATGCGTCGAGCCTCCGCTTTCCTTGAACTTCAATTCCTGGCGCACGGACCAGTCCGCCGTGTCGATGGCAACGAGTCCGCGGTTGTCTTTGACCCAGACTGTCCGGCGATCCGGTGCCAGGACGAGATCAACGGGACGACCGCCGAACTCGACCGATTCGCCCGCCGGGCGCAGGAGTTGATATGTGGAGCCCAGATGACATCCCTCTTCGATCGGACCGACCTGTTCGGGAGGCGTGGTCTGGCATCCGGCGACGATCAGCGCCGTCAGTGGCGCCCATGCGATGCGAAAACGACTTCTCATAGCGGCGGATATGTTCGCCGAGCGTACTGGACCGCGTGGTGCGGGGCAACCCGGGATCTCGACAATTTGCCGCGTTTGTTTGGATTCTTGCTCGACGCTGCGCGCCTCTCGGCCTACGCTCACCCAGACTCTACGGCAACGTCACCGGGCGCGGCGCCCGGTCAAAACCCGTGGTCGGAGTCGTGATGCTCAGTTTCTTCCCATATGACGCACCTGCGAGCCTCCGACCTGAAGCGTCCCTCAACATATGAACACACTCATCCATACAAGCCGTGTCGTGGCAGTTTGCCTGCTCACGTCTCTCGTTTCGACGGCAGCCCTCGGGGCGAGCGCCACCCTGCTGTTTGAGGACACTTTTGACCGGGGCATCCCCGGCTGGACAGCAGTTCAACCTCCGGGCAATTACATCGATGGCCCCATGCGCTGGCAGTACGACGTCGTGAGCGGCGCTTTTGTCGAACAGAGCAATATCTACACAGACGCCTCGACCGTGTCGTCCAGCGCGACTGCCGTCATGCTCGTCAACGACGCCGTTGCCGGCACGACCTTCACCTACAAGGCGCGCCTGATCGCGGGCGACGACGACGCCTTTGGCCTGATCTTCGGCTATCAGAACCCGACCAATTTCTATCGCGTCACCTTCACGCGCCAGGTGCGGGCCGACGCGGGCTTTCCGTGGAACGGATGGAATGTCGATCGCAAGGTCGACAATGTGGCCACCCCGCTGTTTGGCGACGGCACGCCCTCGCACGTCCCCTCGTTCGTCAACGCCCAGTCCGTGCCGTTCGATGTCACGATTGCCGTCGGCAGCGGCAACCTTCTGACGCTCGTTGTCGTGGATGATCCGGACGGGGCTGCGGTCGAGTATCGTCTGGTCGAAGCCCAACCCCTTCCGGGATCGGCCGCGGGTCAGGTCGGGCTCATGACCTGGGGCATGAGCGCCACCGTGGTGCGCGGGTTCCGCATTCTCAATCCCAGTCTCAGCCCCGTCAGCCTGGTCGGCGACCCCAATGCCCTGGGCCAGTGGACTCCAGTCGTCACTCCGGCGGACGACGGCACCGGGCTGGACGCCACCACCGGCAACGGCGGCATCCCGATCTGGTCGCTCGCGCTCGGAGCGAATGGGCAGATGGGGACGCTGCACGAGAACAGCGATTCCTTTGGAGGCAACACGGCTGACGGAGTGGTGGATTTCCCGGCGGCCACCTTGGTTGCAGGCGATGCGTCGTGGTCCGACTACGTCTGCACCGCGCGGTTGATTCCCGCGGATGATGACGGCCAAGGCATCGTGCTGCGTTACCAGGACGAGTCCAACTTCTACCGCATTGCCTTGCGCGCCCAGAGTTCGACATCGGGCGTGCGGCGCGGTTTGTCGATCCAGAAGGTGGTGGCGGGCGTGTGGGAAGAGGTTTTCTACGAAACCACGCCGCAGTTCGCCCCTCCATCCAACGTGCCCTATGACATCACCGCGGTGATCCTCGGCAATCGCCTGCAGCTTCAGATCATCGCCAACCCGCTGGGCGCCGCCCAGACGTTCTCCTACGGTCCGTTCGACCTCACGGGCGACACGCTTGCGACCGGCAAGATCGGCATCTTCAGTTGGGCCATGTCACGGCTCGAAACCGACTTCATACGGGTGTACGGGATCGATGGCCTGCCCTTCCAGGTCTCCTCTGTGTACGGCAACCCCGATCCGCCCGCGGGACTCTACGGCTACCCTCCCGGTTCCTCGGTCACCGCCTCGGTCCCCAGTCCGTTTGTCGAGTCCCCGGGCGTGCGCCGGGTCGTCACCGGGTGGACCGGTCTCGGGTCCGTGCCCGCCAGCGGGACGGAATCGCAAGTCACCTTCACCATCGACGACATCTCGTCATTGACCTGGAACTGGCGCACCGAATTGCGCCTGGCCGCCACTGCCGGACCGGGCGGCCAAGTGACGGCTCCGGCCGAGGAGTGGCTGTCCGAAGGCACGAGCGTCTCGCTGGTCGCGACGCCGAACGACGGGTTCCTCTTCACGGGATGGTCGGGGGATGTCGCGTCCTCGGATGCGACACTGGACATCGTCCTGGTTCGACCGCTGACGCTCGAAGCCCGGTTCGAGGCGGACACCGACGGGGACGGTCTGCCCGATGCGTGGGAACAGGCGCACTTCGGCAACCTGGCCGCCGGGCCCAACGACGATCCGGACAGCGACGGCAAGAACAACAGCGCGGAATGGCAGAACGGAACCGACCCGAATTTTGCCGAGGCGTTGCTGGCTTCCGACGGCTTCGACTCGAGGTGGGTGAACGTCCAGCGCGACCCGATCCTGCCGGGTCAACTGATCGTGCGGGACTTCGGCAGCGGCTTCCGCGGGGTCTGGGAGAACAGCAACGATTATCGCTCGGCTGATGATCCCACCTTCATCGGCGCCGACGCGATCGTCCCGAACGTCAGTTTCGAGGGCCCGCGCATCGTGATCCGCCCCGAGTCTTGGAATTCGTCCTGGACCGACTTTTATGCCGAGGCCACGTTCAGCGTGGGCGATAACGACGCCAATTGCCTCTACTTCCGTTACCGCGACGAGCGGAACTGGTATCGGGTCACCATCTGCGGTGAAAACAACAACGCGGCGTGGCGGGCGCCCTACGGCGTCAGCGTTCAGAAGCGCTCGAATGGCCTGTTTACCGAACTGATAACCGACCCGAATATCGCCACCGACCCGACGGACATCGCCTGGTACAAACGCGTTCGTCTTGCCGTGACCGCGTCCGGCTCGAACTTCGAGGTCCGCACTATCGGTTGGAGTTGGGGCCTCGAACCGCCGGGTTGGGATGAGGGATTCCAGAGCGTTATCACTTTCCAGGATGTCGATCATGCTGACGGGCGTGTCGGGGTTGGCCTCTGGGGCCAGAGCGGCGGCGGTTCCGCCACGGCCACCAACCCTGTCGATGCCGGCGCACTGATCGAGGACGTTGTCGTCAAGGTCAACAACCAGGAGGTCTTTCGTGAGGATTGGGGAGCGGCGCCCCTGGCCGCCGAGCTTCCGGACGGTTGGGAAAACCCGGCGGGCGATGGCGGCGTCGGCGCCTGGTCCGTCACGGCCCACGGGACGTTCATGCAAACCTCGAACTACGGGACTTCCACCACGGGCACTCTCGTCCAACCGAAAGCCGATGCGGAGGCAACCGTCCTTTTGGCGCCTGCGTTTGATTCGGCCAATTACTTCCTCGAAGTCGGTTTCCACCCCTTCGATGACGACGGCATCGGGTTCGTTTACGACTTCAAGGATTCCGACAATTTCGCCCGCGTTCTCTTCGTGAGCGAAGCCACGGCCAACGGGCGGGTCCCCCGCGGCGTCAATGTCAGCCGCAAGGTGGCCGGCGTCTGGTCCGATGTCTTTGTCGGCGACGCGGCCTTTGTCTACACCAGCGGCAGCCCCTTCGCCGTCTCCTTCGCCAACTCGAACGGCGCGTGTCGTCTGACAGCGCGCCTGATCGACGATCCGAGCTCGGTTTCCACTTGGAACTGGACCGGACCGGCAGCCACTGCGAACAGCCGGTTCGGCCTCACCTGTTGGAGCGAGACAGATGCCCACTTCCTTTACGCACGCGCCTACAGCCTGCCCGCGGGGCCTGGGCCTGGCGATCTCAAGATTAGCGCCGTGTCCGTGGCCGGGGGCAACCTGGTTCTGACGATCCAGAACCCCGGTGGCGGCGCGTTCAGCGTCGAGCACTCGACCACGCTCGAGCCGGCGTCCTGGACGGCCGTGGCGACAGGGCTGACGGGCGGCCAATGGACGACGCCTCTGCCTGCCGTGCCCGGGCCCGGCTTCTATCGCCTCCGCCAGCCCTGACCGGCCATGCAACGACGCGGCTTCACGCTGATCGAGTTGCTGGTGGTGATCGCGATCATCGCGAGAAGGGATGGAACTGGGGGTTTGTGGACGGCCATGCGGAGTGGGTCAGCGGGGTCCGGACATCGGACGCCCTGCACGAAAGCTGGATGACCTCCGGCGTGGGCACCAAACCCTACGGTCAACGGTAGAGCGGTTGGTTCGGCTCCATATCCTCACGCGCGAAGCCCAAGCCAGTGCATCAGGCACTCCTCAACCCGGCGCAACTGCTCCGCGTTCAGGACGCCGAGACGGCGCTGGAAGTACTTCGGCGGAAGTGCCTGAATCCCCTGCACGAGAAAGGCACCTTCTGACAGAAAGCGAACCGGCAGAACCACCTCAAACTGCGATCCGCGGGTGGCTGTGGTGTGCGGAATGACGCCGATCAGGGCTCGATCTGCCTCCCATACGGGATGCCGACCACCAACGCCGGGCGCACCTTTTGCGTGACCCGAAGTCGACCTGCCGAACTTCGCCCCGCTCAGGCACAACGCGCCTCCTCCTCATCTAGTGCCCGGAAGGACGACGCCGCCAACGCGGCAAAATCCTCCTCGGTCAGATCGTCCGACAGGGGGATTTGCTCCACTAAGGCCCGCCGCAGCTCTACCCGCTCACGATCCGACAAGTGCTCGACCTCTCGAAGAATCTGCGCAACCGCTGTGCTCATGGTGTCACCGTACTTCCCCCCCGTCCCCATGCAAGAACACGTTGAGTCGAACAGTCCCGGCTCAGGCACGTCCGGCCAATGACGCCCGATTGTCAACCGACCTGCGATCCCGGCGTTGCCTGCAGCCGGATGGTTCGGCGTTCTTGGCACCACCATGAAGAACGGTCGCTCTGCATCCACGCCCATGATTGCTTCATCGACTGCGATGTGACCTACAAGCACGCCCACACACGCGAACCAACAACTCACCGTGGTAGCGAAGAGCCGCAGCCAAGTCGGCTCGGCTTGGCGCGACATGCATTGCAGGGTGACATTAGCCACGGCGGGCGGGCCCAAAAGAAGTGCCACAAAGTGCAGAGCGACAAAACTCCGGCCAAACGCCGAATAGGCGCCCTTGGCTCCGAAAATGCCTAGAAGTGCCAGCTCGACCCCGACCGACGCAAGGACAACAACTGAGGCGATGACAACTGCACGGGCAACCCCTGGACACCGTTTGAACACTGCAATGGCAAGCAAAGCGTAACAAACACTGGCGACGCTGGCCGCCCACGCTGCCAAGAGTAACCCAAAGAGCTCCATACGCTCACGCCGAACGACCGGCCTCACTGGCGCGGCGCAAACGACGCCCGATATGTAAAGTGATGCCTATCGCCGCGTCCAGTGCAGGCCAATTGTTCGGCATATGCTCACTTGCGCCTGGCCTTCCGAAGCTGTTCTTCAAGAAAATCAGCGGTTATCTGGTCCAACGCGTCCAGGTCGGCGCGAGATAGGTCGCCCAGGGCCTTAACCGTTCGCTTCGCTGGCCGTCGAGGATTACCCGCGGAAGGTGGTCGTGCTCGAGGGGGGTGTTGTTTCTTCCGCTTCTTCATGATTCAATTGCCGAACAAGTAATGGACATCCGAAGTGACGTAGTTCTTTGCGTCATGGTGTGAGGTTACGCTTGGCAAAGGGCTTGGCAAGAGCCATTTGCAGCCACAAGGAGAAAACGATGGCATCGACAAATGTTTCAATATTCCGCGGTGGGGATATTCCCCCCAGCCTGAAAGCCAAACTGCTGGATCAGGTACGAGAGGTTCTTCGGCTGAAGCACTGCTCATTGTGCGCCCAAGTCACCGAGTCTGCCGCTTCCGCCACATGTCGCTGCGAGCCGAAGACAGCTACTGGCAGTGGATTCGACGCTGCGTCCTTTGATCGTTCTCCACCAAGACTGTGAGCCTCGGATGCCTTCACGCGCCCGCCGGCGATCACAGCCTCGCCGCGACGGGCAGGATCTTGTCGAAGTGGCGGTCGCAATGCTCGAGCTCCAGTCCATGGCGGAGGGCCGCAGCGGCGATGACGATGTCGGCCACCGGCACGGTCAGTCCCGCATCGCGGCAGCCAACCGCGAGCTTCCTCGCCTTTTGCCAGGCGTCCGCGTCCACCGGGAACAGGGCGACCTCCCGCTCGAGGTCGGCCAGGTCCCGCTTCTCACGTCCGCCCCGCACCCCGTGCCATAGCTCGACGGCTGTCAGATCGCACCAGCCGGCGTCTGCGGTCAGGACGAGTTCCTCGACGCGGTTCCCAGCCTCGGACTCCGAGTTCCGCAGGTACTCGATCCAGCTCGATGTATCGACCAGCTTCATTTGAGCCCCTCCCAGCGCGCATCTTCGCGGAGGGTCTTCAGATCCGTCAGCGTCATGAAATCCGTGAACCGCCCGCGAATGCGCGCGTTGAGCGCCTCAAGACGCTTCAATTTGTTGAACCGTTCGACCGCTGTGAGGATGGCCTCCCGTTTGGTGCGCGCCCGGGTGTGCCGGATAGCTTCCGATAAGACGCTTTCCGGAATATCGATCGTCGTCTTCACGCTTCCAAGTTAGGCCAATATGAAATCCTGTCAACAGACCCCGGAAGCCCCGCGAGGAGCCGTAACCGGGCTCAGTCCCCGCCCGCCGGTTACAGAACGACATCCGCAAACCTCGTCGGAATGGCATTGCGGAGGCACAGCGCCACAGAGGAGACGACATGCGATGGGGCACGAATGACACACTGATCAAGCCAGTGTGTGGAAGACTCGTGGAGCCGACCCCATTGCGCTGCGCTAATCGTCCGGCGGCTTGGGGCGGCGTTCGAGGTAGGTCTTCCAGCAATCGAACGCGACGTAGAGTTCGAAGAAGACGCGGGGGCGATGCTCGAACATCCCGATCATGAGCCACTTCTTTTCGGAACGTTCGTCCAGCTCAGCCTCGAAGCTGGAACTGACGATCATCAGAGTGCCGTAGGGGTCCTCCGGCACGCGCGGATACCACCCGACGTTGGCGTGCTGCCGCAAGTACCACGGGAGCGGCCAATAATCGCCGCCCGGCGCGATCACCTTGATCACCTCCGCGTTGCCTTGCGGGGCGTACCGCGTGATGTCCTCGATGGTGGCGACTAGGCGCAGCAGATCGCGCGATGTATGCGCGTAGACGTACGGGTTGCGTCGATCCGTCGCATAGGGAAACGCCCCCCGCCAAGCCTGCACGGCAAGCTGTCCCGCCGCCAGGGCGAGCACGGCAAAGACCGCCAGACGCCCCCCTCTCCATTTCCGCAAGAGATTCCATAGGATTGGCAGGGCGGCTCCGGCGAGGAGGATGAAGGCGTGGTGAAAGCCGACCAGGCACCACGGTGTCTTGTAAGGAATGACGGTGTAAACCGCCGTCAGCCCGAATGCATAGAAACCCGCAAATCGCAGGAATCGCACGCAGCCATCCGCGGGTTTCCGACCCCACAAGGCCGCGGTCCAGCCCGCGACGGCCAGCAGGAAGATGAGCGCCTCGGTCCAGACCGGCCCTTTGGGGAAATGAAACCAGAGAAGCCGTTCGAAGTAGAAGCTCCAGGGATGGATGTGGGGCGATTGACCGCCGGCGCGTCCGAACCAAGGCAGATACGTGCGCACTGAGTCGATCGGGCCGTTCCAGTTGGTGAAGAAAGATGTGAACAGGACAATCGAGGCTGTGAGAGCCGCGGCCACCGCCGCCAGACCGGGCTGCCATCGCAGGCGAAGCCGCGCCCGGTCCCGCCATTCG
>DAOOQY010000070.1:0-10934 GCA_035389025.1 Verrucomicrobiota bacterium | reverse complement strand
CCCGTGGTGCACAGCAGTCCGGCCCGGTGCGACCTGATTGCCGTCGGCAGCATTCTGCACCGGCTGCCCGAGCGCTGGTGGACGCGTCCGGTGCGCGTTTGGGGAACCGGGTTCATCGAGGAGCGGCCCCGGGCCTCGAGCCGGCACCACTATCACGCCGTGCGGGGGCACCGGACGGCGGCGCTGATCGACGCGCCTCCTCCGTCGGCCTTCGGCGATCCGGGCCTGCTGTGCGACCTGGTCTTTCCACGACCCGCCTCGGGTGGGAAAGAGCACGCGATCGGCCTGGTGCCCCACTACAAGGATCGCGATCATCCGTGGGTGAAGCGGTTTGTTGAACGGCATCCGGGGACGCGCGTGTTGAACGTCTTTGACGAGCCGCGGACGTTCCTGGCCCAACTGGTCCGTTGCGAGTTCGTCGTTTCATCGAGTCTGCATGGGCTGGTGGTGGCGGACGCCTATGGAATCCCGAATGTCTGGACGCGGCTCTCGGGGGGCATCCGGGGCCATGATTTCAAGTATCTTGATTACTACAGCGTGTTTGGAATCAGCGAGCCGCCCGTGCTGACGATCGAGAACGATGTGAGCGGGGCGGCGCTCGAGGCCCTGGCCCAGGCCTACCAACGGCCGGGGCTCGAGGATGTGAAGAAGCGGCTCCTCGACGCGTTCCCGTTCCCCGCCGGGATATCGCCATGAAACTGGGTTTCCTCCTGTTCGACTACTTTCCTTACGGGGGACTGCAGCGCGATTGCCTCCAGATCGCCGCGCGTTGCGCCGCGCGCGGCCATGCCGTGACGGTCTTCACGCGCACCTGGCAGGGCGAGCGATGCGAGGGAATCGAGGTCGAACTGTTCGGGCGGCGCGGCTTCACCAACGTCGGGCGCAACCGGGCCTGGCTGCGGCAACTGGCAGCGACCCTGCCCCGGCGCCAGCTCGATGGGATTGTCGGGTTCAACAAGTTGCCCGGGCTGGACGTGTATTATGGCTCGGACCCGTGTTACGTGGCAAAGGTGCGGCGCCTCAAATCCGCCTGGTCGCGCTGGCTCCCGCGTTACCGCCATTTCGCGTGGCTCGAATCCGAGGTCTTCCAGCGCGGACGCCGGACCCGGATTCTGGTGTTGACCGATCATGAAATCCCGGCGTATCGGGAATTTTACGACACCGAGTTCGAGCGTTTTCACCTGCTGCCGCCCGGCATTGCCCGGCGGTCGGTGAACGAAGCGCAGCGCCAGGAGGCGCGCCGCAGGGTACGGGAGGCGCAAGGCTGGCCGCTCGATGAGCGTTTGCTGCTGCTGGTGGGCTCGGGCTTTCGCGTCAAGGGACTCGATCGCGCCATTGCGGCGCTGGCGGCGCTGCCCCCGAATCTCCGTCGGCGAAGCCGGCTGGCGGTGATCGGGCAGAATCGCCGGGGCGCCTTCGCCCTCGAGGCGCGGCGGCTGTGTGTTGCCGATCGTGTCTGCTTCCTGGGCGGACGGCTGGATGTGCCCGATTGGCTGATGGGGTCCGATCTCCTGGTGCATCCGGCCTACAGTGAAGCGGCGGGGATGATCCTGCTCGAGGCGATGGCGTCGGGCCTGCCTGTGCTGGCCACGGACACCTGCGGTTACGCCCCGCACGTGACGCGGGCGCAAGCGGGACGCATCCTGGGCTCGCCTTTTTCTCAGGCTGAGTGCAACCGCGCGGTGGCCGAGATGCTTGTGTCGGGCGAACAGGCGCGGTGGAGCGCCAACGGGCTCGAGTACGCGGCGCGCGAGGACCTGTACAGTTGCCACGACCGCGCCGCGGGTCTGATCGAGCAGATCGTTCAGGGCAACCTTGCGGTAAACGCGCCCATCTCCAGCCCGAATAGCAGTCCTCTTGCGAAGTCTCAGTGCCCTGTGCATCATCGGGGTGTGAAATATGCGGGCTAGAATCCTTGACCGGTGAAACACGTTGCAGACAAGTCAAGTTTCTGTGCTGCGTTAGAGGGGTCAAGGATTCTAAGGAGCGAGGCGCGGAAGAGAGTATCTGAAATCTGAGATTTCAAATTTGAGATTTCAGATGGTCTGAGGCGCAGCCTCGCTAAGCCGTGATTGAACTGAGTCCACATCTTGAGCGTCACCGGCCCGCGCAGGACGCCTTCGAATGGCTGTTGAACTGCCCGGGCAAGGTCCATCGCGAGGTGAAACACCGGCGCACCGTCGAAGTCGAGATCGGCGGACGCCGCTTTTTCGTCAAGGCCCATCGCGGATGCGGCTGGGCGGAGGTGCTCAAGGACTGGGTTCGGGGCCGGGCGCCGATTGTCAGCGCCCGTTCCGAGTGGGAGGCGATCGACCGGGTGCGGGCGCTGGGGATTGAAACGCTCCGGGTGGCGGGCAAGGGCGAACGGGGGCGGTGGCCGGCACGGGTGGAATCGTTTGTCGTCACCGAGGCGCTCGAAGGCATGATCACGCTCGAAAGTCTCACGCGGACCTGGGGCGGGTTGAGCGGGCGCAGGCAAGTGCTCTTCAAGCGGGCGCTGCTGACGAAAGTCGCGGGCATCGCGCGCCTGCTGCACGGGGCCGGGCTCAACCACCGTGACTTCTACCTCTGCCACTTCCTGGTGCGCCAGCGCGACTGGCAGCAATGGCAGCCGGGCGCCTCGCCCGCCGACGCTCTCGATCTGGTGCTGATCGACCTGCACCGTGTCCAGATGCGTCGCCGCGTCCCGACGCGCTGGCTGCTCAAGGACCTGGCGGCGCTGCTCTTCTCCGCCCTGGACTGCGGCCTCACCACGCGCGACCTGCTCCGGTTCCTAAAGGAGTACCGGCAGAGACCGTGGCGGGAGGTACTGGCCGCCGAAAGCGGTTTCTGGCGGCGCGTCTCGAAGAGAGCCGGACGGTTATACGCCGGATTCCACGGACGGCCGGCGCCGAGCCGGCTTACCGCGTGAACGCGGCGATTCGGTCCGCAACGTCATGGCCGGCGATGATCGAGTCGCCCAGCGAGATGCCGTTGCGATAGTGCCCGGCCAGAAAGATGCCGGGCGCGCGCGCCTCGATCGTTTCCATGAGCGTCTTGAAGCGCCCGTACCCGACCTCGTACTGGGGGATGGCCTGGCGATAGAGCACGGCGTGTCGGAACGTGGGACTGCCGCGGACACCGAGGATCGTGGCGAGATCGGTGAGTGTCAGGTTGAACAGTTCCTCGATTGGGCGCAGGGCCAAATCCGGAGCCCGCACGCCGCCGACGTAGGTGGTGAGAGTCACATGCCCGTCCGGGGCGCGATTCGGGAACAGCGAGGATGAGAAGAGCGTGCCGAGAATGCGAAACTTCTCGACTTCGGGCACCAACATGCCAAAGCCGTCCAGCGGGTGGTCGACATCCGCGCGGCGGAAGCCGAGCACCACGCTTGCGACAGGCGGATAGTAGACATCGGCCAAAGGCGCGAGCGTCAGGCCGGCATCGGCATCGGCATCGAGCGCGATTCGGGCCAGGCAGTGCGCCGGAGCGGCGAGCAAGACGGCTCGATGCTCGAAAGTGTGCTCCGATCCGCCGCTCCGAACCGACACCGTCCAGCCACGGGGCGTCCGTTCGAGGGCGGTCACGGTTGTATTGAGACGGATGGCGGCGCGCAGCCTCGCTTCGAGCGTGTCGGTCAAGACCTGCAAGCCCTGGTCGAACGAGACTTTCTTCGCTTCCTGCTTCGAGACTTCGCCGCGGCGCTTGCGTTCGCGCGCCCCGAGAATCTGTCCGAGAATGAGAGACCCGTAGCGTTGCTCGACGGCGTGGAGACGGGGAAAGGCATGGATGACCGAGAGCCGGCGGGGGTCGCCCGCATAGATTCCGGCGATCATCGGATTGATCGCGTAATCGAGCCATTCCCGACCCAGCCGGCGCAGGACGAACTCGGCGACATTCTCCTCCTTGTCCGCCGGACCGCGGCGCAGAAACGGCTCGCGCAGCAGGCGCAGTTTCGCGCCGGTCGAGAACAGTTTCGTGCCGAAGAACCTGATGGGCGAGGCCGGCAGGCAGACCGGCTTGCCGCCGCGCACCAGGTAACGGTTTTCAGCCCCCGGGTCGGAATACCAGCGGCGGGGTTCGAGGCCGAGATCGCGGATCAGGCCGCTGATCTTGCTCGAGGTTTCGAGAATCGAGTTGGGGCCGAACTCGGCCAGGTATCCGCCTTCCCGCACGGATCGGATGACGCCGCCGACCCGTTGATCGGCTTCATAGAGCGTGACCGGCACACCCGCCTCGAAGAGCCGAAAGGCGGCGGTCAAACCGGTGATGCCGCCGCCCACAACAGCGACCGGCGGCGGCAATTCGGAGGGGTTTTGCAAGAAAACTGCTATGCGGGCTGGGGCGCGGCATCGAGCGGCACGATGCGGATGGTCTCGACGCCGACGCGCTGGACCGGCTTGCTGCGTTCGCCGCCGCTGCCGGTCGTGACGGTCGTGTCGCCGATGCGTCCCAGGACGTCGTCGCCGCGGATCAACTCGCCGAACGCGGTGTACTGCCGGTCGAGGAAGCGGGCATCGGCCAGGCAGACGAAGAACTGGCTGCCGGCCGAATCCGGATTCTGCGAGCGGGCCATCGAGATGACGCCGCGCACATGCGGGCGTTGGTTGAACTCGGCCTTGATCTGGTAGCCGGGGCCGCCCGTGCCCCAGGAGCGTTCGCGCGCGGGCTCCCTGGTGAGCGGATCGCCGCCCTGCACCATGAAGTCTTTCACGATCCGGTGGAAACAGGTGCCGTCGTAAAACCCGGCCCGGGCGAGTTTCTTGAAATTGGCCACGGTGTTCGGGGCCACATCGGGCCAGAACGCGATGACCAAGTCGCCTTCGGTCGTCGTGATCACGGCCACTTCGTCTGGGGTGGTGTTCATCGGATGGAATCGGCTGGAACGATCCGCACGGTCTCGACCCCGATCCGCTCGGTCGGCACGCTTCGTTCGGTGCCGAAAGCGTTCATCTTTGTGGGCGTTTCCCCGATCTTCAACAACACGTCCTCGCCCCGAATCACGCGCCCGAAGCAAGTGTACTTGTTATCGAGGTGAGACGCGGCGTCGAGACAGACGAAGAACTGGCTGCCGGCCGAGTCTGGATTGGCGGAGCGGGCCATCGAGAGCACGCCGCGCACATGTTTGCGATTGTTGAACTCGGCCTTGATCTTGTAGCCCGGGTCGCCCGTGCCGTAGCGGGCCTGGGCCTCGGGGTCTTTGGTCAGCGGATCGCCGCCCTGGATCATGAAGCCCTTCACGATCCGGTGGAAACAGGTGCCGTCGTAGAATTTGTCCCGGGCCAGTTTCTTGAAGTTCTCGACTGTCTTTGGCGCGACGTCCGGCCAGAACTCGACGACCATGTCACCTTTGGTTGTCTTGATGACGGCCACCTCGTTCGAAGCGGGCGCGGTCGCCTTGGCCTCTTCTTTCTTCGTCGTCGCTGTGTCGGATTGACCCAGGGCCGTCGCGACGCATAGGCCCAGGCCGCTGCAGATGGCTAGCAATAAGCTCTTCATGCGCCCAAGCTTGGCTTGCCGAACCCCCCGGTGTCACGCCCGGATTTTAGGCGCACCAGCGAGAATACAGAGTTGGGAAGTTCAATCCAGTCAAACGCTCGTCCGCGGTGAGCCCTGAACCCCGAACGCCGAACGCTCAACGTTCAACGTTCAACCCTGAACCGGGAACCTCCTTCCTTTTTCCCGACTCTTCCTGTCGCCCGCCCAACCAGCCTGCGCAGTCGTAAGCAAAGGCCGGTGTCGCCCCAGAGAGAACGGGCAGGAACAGAGCCCGGATATGAGACCCCGCAAAGCCTTATGAAATATCCGGGCTAAAGTGAGGTGGGCATGAAAGGCGAACAGTCATCGAGTGGCGGGATGCTGGCGGACGTGAACAGGGGTGCCCATTCAGCGGGAGCTCAACGCAAAGACGCCAAGGCGCAGAGGCGCAAAGGAGGAGTCGGGGAGCGTGGACACCAACGGCGTCAATCGTGTCGCGGCGCCTGCCTCGGCACGAACACTGTCCTCAGCGGCATCACGCTGCCATCGGCCAGCTCCGCGGAGTTCTTCCGGTTGGTGAAGCCGTGAATCGAGAGAACCTGGAGAGACGATCCGCTCTCAACCACCAACCAACCACTTCCAGACCGGCACCACGGTGAGGTCCGGCTGCGAGGTGTCTTCTTCCATCCAGGTCAGGATGCAGCCCTGTCGCAGGCGCAGTTCCTTCATGGCCTCGCGGAGGGCCGCTTCCTCTCGCGCCCGCGTGTGGGCGTCCTTCAGCGTCCAGCAGACCTGGATCAAGCGGATGCCCCCTTCGCCGGTGTCCGGCAGGACGAAGTCAACCTCCCGTCCGGACTGGGTGAAGTAGTACTCGGGCGCCAGACCCCGGCGGCGCAACTCGACAAAGACCAGGTTCTCCAAAAGCACGCCCCGGTCTTCCGTCAGGCGAAACGACATGGCGTCCAGGAGGCCGTTATCGACGGCATAGACCTTGCGGGGATTGACTTGGCGCGCCTTGTTCGAACGTGAACGGATGGGAACCGGGTAAACGAGAAACGCATCCGCCAGCGCGTCCAGGAACAGGTAGAGGTCGTTCTTGGTGCAGGCGATGCCCTGGCTTCGCAAAGTCTGGTAGAACTTCGACACGCTGAAGCAGCTCGCCGGCGCGGTCAGCAGTTGCCGGATGAGCGCGCGCAGCGCCACCAGGTTGCGAAACCCGTGGCGCTCGACCACGTCCCGCAGAATGACGACATCGAGATAGTTCTGGAGCACGTGCCGTCGCAGTTCGTCCTCCATCTCCTGCACTTCGGGAAAGCCCCCGAGGCGCAGGTAGGACTCCGCGTGATGCGCCAGGGTGGCGCGCGTTTGCGATCCCCAGCGAAGCGGCGACGCGGGTTCTTCGCCACGGAACCGCAGAAACTCGCGAAAGCTGAATGGAAAGACCTCCGTCGTCAGCGACCGCCCGCGCAGGCTCGTCGCGATCTCCGAACTCAGCAACTTGGACGAAGAGCCCGTTAGCCACAGCCGCACGTTCTCGGTGTCCAACACCCGGCGTACGAAACGGTCCCAGCCTTCGACCCGCTGCAGCTCGTCCAGGAAGAAATGACAGGTCTGCTGTTTGAACGCGGGGAACCTGCGATAGTAGGTGTCGAGGATTTCCTGGAAATCGGCCGCCGCGAACGGCAGCAGCCGTTCGTCCTCGAAGTTGAGATAGAGCAGTCGCTCCTTGCCAATGCCCGCTGCCATCAGCGACTGCATCTGCTGGTAGCAGTAAAAGGTCTTTCCCGCCCGCCGCATGCCGATCACCACGTTGGCCTTGCCCGGCACGGCGGCGGAGGGGACGTCGCGGCGGGTCAACGCCGGCAGCGCCCGCTCGTGAAAGTCGTCTATCAAACGTTCCAAGACCGTTTGCATGTTGACACATTATCTCTTTATTCGAGATGCTTCAAGAGTAATCTGTCTCTAGATAGAAGACAAATTCGATGGGTCAGTCCTCACAATCGACAATCGAGCGGCGAACTTCACGGGGCGCCTTCATAAACCGCCAGCACGTTCTCCGGGGGCACGTCCGGCTGGAAGAGGTGGGCGGGGCCGACAATGTACCCGCCCCCGTTTCCCAACACCTGGCAATAACGGCGCGCCTCGGCGCGAACCGCCGCGGGCGTCGCAGCGGGAAGCAAGTGCTGCATGTCGAGGCCCCCGTGGAAGCAGATTTGATCGCCAAACGCAGCCTTCAGTTCCTCCGGCGCCATGTCGGGTCCCGTCGGTTGGATGGGGTCCAACACGTCCACGCCCAGACGGATGAACTCGGGGATGAAGGAGCGGATCGAGCCGCAACTGTGGTAGAGCACGCGCCCCCCCAGGCCGTGGATGCAGTCGATCATGTCGCCAAGATAGGGCGCGACGAATTCGCGGAACATGGCCCGCGAGACCAACGGTCCCCGCTGCGTGCCCAGGTCGCTGATGAGCAGATAAAGATCGAGGCGGCCCGCAGTCGCCCGGGCCGCGCGTGCGTAGTCTTCGAGGTAGAAGTCGGTGAACTTGCGGCAAAGAAAGTGCGCCCACCCTGGCCGCTCGGCCATATCCACGAAGAACTCCTCCCAGCCGCGCACGAGGGCGGGCCGCTGCCAGACATCCGCGAAGCCGTAAACCAAGGCGAACTCCTGGTGCCGGCGGACTTCGTGCGTCAACGACGCGTAGTCGAAGGCGTCGTTCACGGGCCAATCGAACGCCTCCAACTCGGCGAACGTCCGCGCGCCGCTCAGGGCCCCGCGGGCGTCCTCGCGCATCGGACCCCAGGGCGTCGGCTGCCGCACGTAGCGTTCGCCCCAGAAATTCTGAAACAGGCCCGGCGCGATCTCACGGTCCTCAGGGACGACGGCATTCAGGTGGCGCAGGTCGATGCCCAGGCGACAGAGAACCTCTTGGCGGTCCGTCAAACCCAAGTGGGCCAGCAGTCGGTTCCAGGACGGCTCTTCCGCCCAGAAGTCGCGCGGCGTGCGGTCGGGCGTCCGGTGGGACAGCGCGGTGAGAACGCGTTCGCGAGGCGTCATGCGTGCGGGCATTCGTAGCGCCTCACCGCCCCCGGCTCAACTCAAATGGACGACCCTTCTCCGCGGGTGCCACCGGGCGTCCCCACCGGTGTCTGTTCCGGGCCTCCACTCGGGCGCGGTTTTGCTTTCCTTGCCTGCATTCCGGCATTCCCCGCCCGACGCAAACCTTTGACACCGGGAGAGACGTCTGCCCATCCTCGGGGCCGTCATGAACGAGAACTCCGAATCCCCTCTCCGCGGCTTGGCCTCTTTCGCACACTCGAACCGCCGCGCCTTCGTCCGAGCCGCCGGCCTGGCGCTGGGCGGACTCGGGCTCGGCGCGACCGCCGCCCGAACGGCGGAACCCACGCTGGCCACAGCGACCTCGGCCGGCACAAAGTCGAAGATGCGGCTGGGACTGGTCACGTACAATCTCGCCAAGGACTGGGATGTGCCGACCATCATCAAGAACTGCGCGGCGGCGAAGTTCGAGGGGGTCGAGTTGCGGACCACGCATGCGCACAAGGTCGAGGTGGCGCTGAGCAGCGCCGAGCGGGCCGAGGTGAAGAAGCGATTCGAGGACTCGCCGGTGGCGCTGATGGGTTTGGGGAGCGCGTTCGATTACCACACGCCGGACGCCGCCAAGCTGCGGAGAGACATCGACGCCACCAAGGAGTATATCGTCCTTGCGCACGACGTGGGCGCCAGCGGCGTGAAGGTGCGTCCGAATGGCCTCCCCAAGGAGGTGCCGGTCGAGAAGACGCTCGAACAGATCGGGAAGGCGCTTCTCGAGTTGGGCGCGTTTGCCGAAGGCCGCGGCCAGATGATCCGCCTCGAAGTGCACGGGTCGGGCACATCCCAATTGCCGCACATCCGCCGCATCATGGAGGTTGCCAGCCACCCGAATGTTGGCGTGTGCTGGAACTCGAATCAGAGCGATCTCGAGGGCGCGGGCTTCGACGCCAATTTCGATTCCGTCAAGGACCGGATTGTGGCGGTGCACATGCGCGATCTCTGTCTCGAGGAGTATCCGTGGCGGCGGCTATTGACGCGGCTGAACGAGGCGGGGTTTGCCGGTTACTGCCTGGCGGAGGTTCCGGAGAGCGCCGATCCGTTGCGCGTGATGCGGTACTATCGCGCCCTGTGGCTGGCGTATCAGGCCTAACCCGCATAGTGTGCACCCCGTCAGTGCACAGGACAGTCATGCCTCGCAAGAGGACTGCTATGCGGGTTAGAAGCCTCTCACTTGAGCCGGCCGGCGACCAACTCGTCCGCCAATGCCCTGGCCCCGCAGACGCGCCGGAGCGATTCGAGGATGGCGGAGGAATGGACCGACACGGCGCGCGCGACGTCGTCGGTGAAATAGAAATCAAGGACCAGGGACTGGATATTGCCGTCGAAGATGATCCCGACGAATTCTCCGGCGCGGTTGACGACGGGGCTGCCGGAATTGCCGCCGATGATATCCGCGGTGCAGACGAAATTGAGTGGGGTATCGAGGTTCAGGGCGTGTTTCCGTTTGAGCCAGCGGGGCGGGAGGTCGAAGGGCGGACGTCCCTGTTGGTCTTCCCAGCGCTGGTAGAGGCCGGCGAAGGTTGTTTGGAAGGGCACGTGCTGTCCCGCGTCCTCGTACCCTTTGACCTGGCCGAACGCCAATCTGAGAGTGAAGGTGGCGTCGGGATAGGTGTTGGCGCCGTCGATGGCGAACCGGGCTTTTGCGATCCGGGCGTGGGCCTGGCGTTTGATTTCATCCTGGGTCTCGAGTGTCTTGCGCAACGCGCGCGCCTCGGTGTCGATCGACCTTGCCAGGTCGATCATCGGATCGGAGGCGGCGTCCAGCACGCTCTTGCCGCCGTTGTAGAGCGCTTTGCGCCGGGCGACGTCCTTGACCGTTGTGCTGCGGACTAGGTCGGCGGCGCGCTGTCGGGGCGATTTGCCATTGAGGACGCGTTGGACCAGGGGGTTCGAGCAACCCAGTTGCTCGACCAGCCACGTGAGGGAATCGGCGAGCCGGACCTGTTCGTAATCGTCGTAGACCGGGCGGGTCGAGAACAGATCAAGTTCGAGCGACTCGCGGTTCGAGTCGCGGAACTCGCGCAGGCGCTCGCCATCCGGCTTGGCGTGTTCCTCGGCCGCCCGCAGGACCGTGCGTGCGATGCCAAACCACTCGCTATTGAATCCGTGCCCGGCTTCGAGCAGCCGGTACATCCGCCCGTGCTCGGCGATGACCGCCTGCGCCGCCGCGATGCGGTCCCAGGCGTCGCGCGCCTCCTGGAAACGGGCGTCGGCCGACACAGCGGTCCGGAGTCGCTGTTCGGCGGCTTGTTTGGACGCGATGAATGCCGGATCGAGCAGGCCGGCCAGGCCGCCTTCGCGAGCCTTACGGCTGTTCTGGACGCCAAACAGGTCGTCTCGGACCTTGCGGGCGTTCTCGGCGTTGCGTTG
>DAOOQY010000069.1:0-11007 GCA_035389025.1 Verrucomicrobiota bacterium | reverse complement strand
GGCCAGCCCATGTCACGCTATGCGCGCCTTAACCCGAACGGCACCGTGGACGACGGGTTCCTGATCTTCCAAGGAGCCGACGGGTTGATCCGGAGCCTCGCACTTCAGTCCGACACGGCTCTCGTTGTCGGCGGCGACTTCACCACGCTCAACGGCTTGCCGCGACGCGGCATCGGACGCATCCACGGCGACGAGAAGTTCATCCTCAGCAAGATTCAGTTCTCCTCCGCGGCCTATCGTGTGGTTGAAGACCAGGGGCCCGCCACCGTCACAGTCGTCCGCAGCGGCGACCTCGCCGCATCGGCACAGGTTGATTTCCTTACATCCGGCGGCTCCGCCGTCCCGGGCCTCAATTACCAGCCCACCAACGGCACGCTTCTGTTCCTGCCAGGTGAGACGGAAAAGACCTTCGAGGTCCAGGCCATGGACGACCACGCCGCCCGCGGCAATGTGACCGTCGGGCTTGTCTTGACCAATCTGCCGTCGGGCTACGCTCTCAATGCCCAGTTGACGTCGGTCCTCACCGTTGAAGACAAGGAGAGCGTCCTCGCCTTCAGCAGCGCCAATTACTCTGTCCTCAGGTCCGAAAGCGAGGCCACCATCACCGTCGTCCGAACCGGCCCCAGCACAAACGCGACGAGCGTCGACTACGTGAGCCAGGACGACACCGCCCAGGCGGGCACCGATTATCTGCCCGTCAGCGGCACATTGGTCTTCGACCCAGGCGTCGCGCTGCAGACCTTCACGGTGCCGATTCTTACCAACAGCATCGCCGACGAGCCCAGGACCCTCGTTCTGGCCCTCGCCAATGCCGGCAGCGGCGCGGTGCTCGGCGCCCTCAGCAACGCCGTGCTGTCGATCGTGAATGAGGTCGTCGAGTTCTACAGCCTCAACCTCACGCCGCCGGTCGGCGGCTCCGTGACTCCCGGATCGGATCAGTACCCTGCCGGCTCATCCCAGATTCTCACCGCCACGCCCGATGACGACTACCGCTTCGACGGCTGGGAAGGGACGACCAACACGTCCGCGAATCCGCTCCAGATCGTGATGAACCGCAACTACACGCTCACAGCGCGGTTCGTTCCCACCAAGACCACCTACTCCTTCGAGCCTCCGTTCCAGGCGTCCGATCTCGCCTCGCCTCCCTGGGCCAACTCGACGACCGCCCCGTGGCAGTTGCAGTCCCTCTCTGCCGCCGGCGGGCGCTACGCCCTGCGTTCGGGCGTGATCGGCAACAGCCAGGAGACGCGTCTCGAGTTGACGGCTCGCACCCGCGCGGGCGCGGTGTCCTTCATGGTCCGCGTGAGTTCGGAAGCCAATTGGGATTTCTTCGAGGTCTATCTCAACGGCGTCCGGCTCCAACGCTGGTCCGGCGACCTGCCTTGGCAGCGCTGCCAATTCAATGTGCCCGCCGGCGTCAACCGGTTCACTTGGCGTTACGTCAAGGATGCCAACTTCAATTTCGGACTGGATGCCGCGTTCATCGACGATGTCTACCTCCCGCTGGATATTCCGGACCCCACGCCCGTCGAGCCCGTGCTGTCCGTCGCAGGTTTCAACGACGGTGTGATCACCATCAAGCTCGACGGCCGCCGCGGCGTCACCTACGTCCTCGAAGCGAGTGACGACCTCAAGGTCTGGACACCGATCGGCACCGAAACGCTCCAAGCCCCCAGCGTGCTGTTCTTCGACACGGTCGCTGGCAATCGTCCGGCTCGCTTCTATCGCGCTCTGGCCCCCGACTGATCAACGTCCGCTCGGCACCAGCTCGCACCGCCACCTGCGCACTGTGCAAATTCCGTGTCGCGACCGCGACACGGTTTGCGCGGTTTTTTCAGTGCTTTTCCGTATGCCCTGTGGCAGATTGCATAAACGATGATACTCACCCCTGCCGAACTCGAGAGCCTGGTCAACGCCCGGCATCCGGCGCCTCACGATTTGCTCGGAATGCACCTGCTGGGGGACGGTTCCGGCGTTGTGGTGCGCGCCCTGCTCCAGGACGCCGCACAGGTCGAGATCGTGCCCACGCTCGAGAAGGACAAACCGTCGTTCACCCTGGCGAGGCTTCACGAAACCGGGTTGTTCGAGGGGGCTTCCGACAAGAGCAGGGACATCTACGCCTACGACTTGGTCATCACGGACTTCGCGGGCCGCCGCCGCCAGATGCGTGATGCGTATTCTTTCCTTCCAACCTTGGAAGAGATCGACCTGTTCCTCTTCAACCAGGGAAATGAGCGACGCCTGTATGACAAGCTCGGCGCCCATCAGCGTGTCCTCGATGGCGTGCCGGGCGTCGGGTTCGCTGTCTGGGCTCCGAATGCGCGGGGGGTCAGCGTGGTGGGCGATTTCAACCATTGGGACGGACGCTACCATCCGATGCGTTTGTTGGGGGTGTCCGGGGTTTGGGAACTCTTCATCCCCGGCCTGGACGAGGGTGCGCATTACAAGTTCGAGGTGCGCAATGCGCACGGACTGCCCGTGCTCAAGGCCGACCCGTTTGCGACGCGCTTCGAGGTGGCGCCAAAGAACGCCAGCCTCGTCTGGAACACCCGCAAGTTCGCGTGGACCGATGACGCCTGGATGGAGCGACGACGCCAATGCAATCCGTTTCAATCGCCCCTCTCCATCTACGAAGTCCACCTTGGATCGTGGCGCAAGCAGGCCGTCGGTCAGTCGCTCGGTTACCGCGACATGGCCAGCCCGCTCGTTGACTACGTCCAGCGGATGGGCTTCACGCATGTCGAGTTCCTTCCCGTGGCGGAGCATGCCTACTACCCAAGCTGGGGGTACCAGGTCACCGGCTTCTACGCACCGACCAGCCGCTACGGCGCGCCCGAGGACTTTCAATACCTCGTCAACGCCCTGCACGCTGCCGGTATCGGCGTGATCGTGGATTGGGTGCCAGCCCACTTCCCACGCGATGACTGGGCTCTCGCCCGTTTCGACGGAACCGCCCTGTACGAGCACGAGGACCCGCGGCAGGGGACTCACCAGGATTGGGGCACCTACGTCTTCAACTTCGGCCGCCACGAAGTCCGGAATTTCCTCACGGCCAACGCCCTTTTCTGGTGCGAGCGATACCATATCGATGGCCTCCGCGTGGATGCCGTGGCCTCCATGCTCTACCTCGATTACTCGCGCAAGGAAGGCGAGTGGATTCCCAACCGCTACGGGGGACGGGAAAACCTCGAAGCGATCGAATTCCTCAGAGAGTTCAACCACATCATCCATACAGAGCACCCGGGCGTGTTGACGATCGCCGAGGAATCCACCGCCTGGCCCCAGGTGACCCGGCCCCCCTACCTCGGCGGCCTCGGCTTCAGCTTCAAGTGGAACATGGGCTGGATGCATGACACGCTCGGCTACTTCCGGCGCGATCCCGTCTTCCGCAAATATCACCAGAACGATCTCACGTTCGCCATGCTCTACCACCACCACGAGAATTTCATCCTGCCCCTCTCCCACGACGAGGTCGTGCACGGCAAAGGCTCCCTCCGCGGACGCATGCCCGGCGACGATTGGCGCGGCTTCGCCAATCTCCGCGCGCTCCTCGCTTACCAATGGCTTTTCCCCGGCAAGAAACTCGTGTTCATGGGGGCGGAAATCGGCCAGAAGAACGAGTGGGACGCCAATGGCCAGGTGGATTGGTGGTTGCTCGAAGCGGGCCCCTACCACGTCGGGGTGCAGCGTTTCCTCGGCGATCTCAACGGCGTGTACCGCAAGTACCCCGCCTTCTGGGAAGGCGACCACGATCCCCGCGGCTTCCAGTGGATCGATTGCGCAGACCATGAAAACTCCGTCCTCTCCTTCCTGCGGCGCCCCCTTGGCCCGGGCCGCGAGTTCGTGGTCGTCCTGAACCTGACACCGGTCGTGCGCGGAAACTACCGCATCGGCCTTCCGCGGGGCGGGTTCTGGACCGAGGTGCTCAACAGCGACGCGACTCTCTATGGAGGCAGCAACCAGGGCAACGCCGGCGGCGTCCACGCAGAATCTGTCCCGGCCCATCAGCAGCAGTTCTCCGCCCGGTTGACGCTGCCGCCCCTCGGTGTGGTCGTGCTCGGCTCCGATGAGCCTTAGCATTTTGGGGTTCCCTTGCCTCTCCCCTTTCGATAGCGTCCCGACTTCATGGACCCCCTCGATGCCCAGCGGATTGCGCCTGAGGCGCTCAGGCTGCCCGCGCGGCAGGCCACGGCGCCGCTCCCGCAGGCGCAGTTCTGCTTCCGCATTGCACTCGCCGCGTCGATTGTGAGCGGCATCGTCTGCTTGAGCGCGGCGCTCTGTGGACATGGCTCCGGCGGCGTCGGACGTTGGTCTGCGGGCGCCTTTTTCGTCTTCTCGAGCTTCGCGATCCTCTGTTGCCTCGGCCACCGCCTGCCTCCGCAAAACCTGTGCGCTGTCCTGCTCGTCTCCTGGGCCAGCGCCTCTCTGGGCCTTATCCTCGCCGTCAAGTCCCATGTCTTCCTGGACGCAGTGACCTATGCCGACGGATTCGGCCCCCGAATGCTCGGCATCGTGCCGTGGCAGTTGCCCTTCCTCTGGCTTGCCCTGGTGCTCAGCAGCCGCGAGACCGCCCGCCTCATCCTCCGCCCCTACCGACGCGACCCGCACTACGGATACTGGCTGGTCGGCCTTGCCGCCCTCCTGGTCCTGGGCTTGGATTTGGTCTTGCAGCCGTTCGCGGTGCGCGTGGCCGGATGGTGGCGATTCGAGACCTCACCCGCGGCCTCGAGTTGGCTGGGCGTTCCCTGGATCGTGTTCCCCACGAATATCGTTCTGACGCTCCTGGTGCTCCTCTTCGCCAGCCCCTGGCTCATCGCCAAACGCGCCATCCCGACCGCCCGCAACCTTTGCCCCCTGATGGTCTGGCTCCTCCTCAACCTCTGCCTTCTCATCGGAAGCACGGTGGCCGGACTCTGGCTCGCAATGGCCGCGTCTCTCGCGGGAATGGCCGCCGCAGTCTTCTTCACTCGGCGCGCCCGCGCCGCGTTTCCGACGATGCCCGACGAGACCGCGAGGATCTAGCCCGGTTACGGTTCCTCGCGAAGCGTGTGAAATAACCGGGCTAGCCCGGATTTCCAACCACATGAAGGAGTCATCATAAATCCGGGCCCAACCCCGGACCAATTCCGGTCCTCAGCCCCGCCTCTCATTGCGTCGGACTCCGCTTGGTCAACTGCAGCTTGCTCACGCGCGGGCCGTCGGTCTCCTCGACGCGAAGTTCGTAATGACCCAGTGTGAGAGTGTCGCCCGGCTTCGGAAAGCCGCCCAACCGTTGTGTCACGAGACCGCTGGTGGTCGTGATCCCCTCCTCCCGCAGCGGCGCTCCGACCAGATCGGACAGCTCGTGCAAAGGCAGAATCCCATCCACCTCCCATGTCTGGTCGCTCGTCTGGACAAAAAGGGGCTTCTCCTGGTCGAATTCGTCCTGGATTTGCCCGACCAGTTCCTCGAGCAAGTTCTCCAAAGTCACCATCCCCACCGTGCTCCCGTACTCGTCCACCACAATTGCCAAGTGCAGCCGCCGTTCGAGAAACAACCCTAACACACGCTCGAGCCGCGCCGTCTCCGGCACGTAGATCAGCTTGCGCGCCACCGATCGCAATTCGCCTCCTGTGCGCGCCTTGTGCCGCGACGCGTAGAGGTCCTTGATGTGAACAACACCGACGGTCCGGTCCAAATCTCCATCCTCGCAGAGCGGAAATCTCGAGTACCGGCTCCGCTCGGCGATCTCGAGGCATTCCGTCAGACTGCCGCGCGTATCGAGGGCTGTGATTTCGCGCCTCGGTCTCATGACCTCACGCACAATGCGCTGGCGAATATCGAGCGCATTGAGCACGAGGTTCCTGCCCAAGGCCGTCTCACCGCTCCGGGGCGTCGCCGTGGAAACGAGCAGCCGCAACTCCTCCTCGGAATGGCCGTACTCCGATTCGCTCGACGGCGCGATCCCAAGCTTGCCCAGAATCCAGCCACGCGACCGGTTCAGAATCCAGATGAACGGCCATGTCAGGTAGTAAAACATCTCGAGCCAGCGCGCCGTCCAGAGTGAGACCGCCAGAGTCTTGCGAATCGCCAGGGACTTGGGCACCAGTTCGCCCACCACAATGAGCAGAAACGTGCTGACCAAAAACCCGACCGAAAACTCGACTGTCGTTCGAACTGCCGGCGACTCGACCGCCAGCGTCTGAAACACCGGACGCAGCAGCGCCTCGAACACCGGCTTCACCAGCGCCCCGGTCGCAATCCCGCACAGCGTGATGCCGATCTGAACGGTGCTGATGCACGACTCGAGGTTCGTCGCCAAACGCCGGGCGATGCGGGCTCGACGATGCCCCTTCGCGACCAGCGCATCCAACTGCGTCCCCCGCAGCCTCACGAACGCAAACTCGGCGGCGACGAAGAAACCGTTCAGACAAACCAGGCCGAGGACAGCCACAAGCTTGAGCAACGTCAGACTGTATCCCTCGCCGTTCATCTCACCAGCTCACCTCCCCAAAGATGTGGCGAAGGATGTCGTGCAACGTCACAATCCCGGCTTCCTTCCGGTTCCGATCCAGCACGATGGCAATGCGCTGGCCCGACTGCCGCAGACGCTGGAGGGCGACTTCGAGCCGCGCCGATTCCTCGAGGTATAGCGCTGGTTGGAGAAAGGTTCCGACTGGCTTGCGTTCGTCTAAATCATGTTGGTAAAGCGAGTTGCGCAAAGTCACGATCCCCACAATCCGCCCGTTGGCCGGATCCTTCACCGGCATCCGATTCAACCCCGTCTCGCGGCACACCTTGAAAACCTCCGTGATCGGTGTCGTCGTCGTCACCGTGACCACCTTGCTCAGCGGAGTCCCCACAGCCCCAACCGTGAGATTCTGAAGGTCCAACACGCGATTGACCATCGTGCGCTCTTCCTTGCTCAGGGCATGCGAACTCTCCTGCATCATGTGCCGCAGCTCCTCCCGGTTGGCAAAAAGCCGCCCTGTGAACCGGTGGCCGCCGGTTGACTTGAGAAGAACCTCCGCCAGCCAGGCGACGATCGCGACCAGCGGCGCCAAGGTGAGATGAGTTATGCGGAAGAGCCGGGCCAGACCCAGGCAAAGCCGGTTCGAGTATTGACGAAACAGCATCTTGGGCAACAAATCCGCCAGTGCGTAAATGAGAAACACGCCAGCCGCCAGGGCCAGCCAGAGCCATACCCCTCCCGCCAGCCAGCGATGCAGATACAGAAATGTCAGGCCCACAAGCAGGAATTCCGCCAGAGTGCTGCCGACCAGAATCGTCCACAGAAACTGCTCCGGTTGCTCGAGAAACTGATGCAATATGCGCGCCGAGGCGCTGCCGGCGCGCATCTGTTGCCGGATGCGCAGCCGGCTCAGGGCAAATACACCCGCTTCCATCCCCGAAAACAGAAACAGCAGGGCCGCCACCAGCACCAGCAACAGGATGGTCCATACGTGCCCCATCAGATCGCTGCTCCTCCTGTCTTCCTGCAATCCTCGACGACCAACTCCCGCACCCGTCGGTCGTCCACCTGCGTCGCCCTCAACCTGAGATTCCCGAATCGCACCGCATGCCCCGCAGGCGGCACCACCTCGGCCAGCGCCACAAGAAGTCCGCCCATCGTGTCGACATCCGGCACTTCCCCCAAGTCGGGGTACTCCCGACGGAAATCCTCCAGGCGCATGGTGCCGTTCACCCGCCACCGCCCCGGCCCCAGCCGTTCCACGACAAACCCCTCCGCCTCGCCTTCTCCCTGAATGCGCCCCACCATCGACCCGAGAATGTCCTCCGTTGTCACCAGCCCCGATGTGCTCCCGTATTCGTCCACCACGATGGCAACACCGCGCCTCTGCCGTTGCAGGCTCTGCAACAACCGCAGCAGGTTCGTGGTCTCAGGCACGAATGATGGAAAGTCAACGATCTCCGAAAGATCCTCCTCCGGATTCAGCAGCAGGTCCCTGGTGTTGAGAATCCCGACAATCGTGTCAGGTGTCTCGTCGTAAAGCGGCAACCGCCGGTGCTTGTAGCGCCGGGCGGCTGCGATCATCTCCGAAACCGGCAAGTCGTCCGGCAGCGCGTGCATCTGCGCTCGGGGACGCATGACGTCCTTCGCCGTGTGGCGATCCAGATTGATGATCTGCAGGATGATCTCCTTCTCCGACTGCGCCAACGCACCCTGCTGGAAACCGAGTTCGAGCAACTCGGCGTACTCCTCGTCACCCGCTGTCACAGGCAACCGCATCGACTCCGGCACGGCCCATCGCAGCACCTGAGTGTTGAATTGACGGGCCAGCCAATGCAGAGGACGGGTCAGTGTCTGCAGCAGCGCCATCGGACGCGCCACCCGCAGCGCCCAGAACTGAGGCGATCGCACCGCCAGCGTTTTCGGGATCACCTCGCCTCCAACCAGGATCAAGACCAAAACGCCAAACGATGTCGCCAGAGGCGGCCAGTCCTCGTTGAGCACCACCCACAGCCCCAAACTCACCAGCCCGGCGCTCGCAAATGTGTTTCCCAGAACGATCGTCGCCAGCAAATCCTGCGGCGTCGCCAGCAGGCGCGCCACCACCCGCCCGCGGTCCCCCTCCCGCTCGGCCAGTTGCTCAGTCTGCCACTTCCCCAGGGTGAATAGGGCCGTCTCTGCCAGTGCGAACGCAAAACTCGCACCGGCGAAAAGAAGAAAGCCCGCAATCACCAACATGGGCAGCGCCAACATCGCCCCGAGTATGCCCGTCCCTGCCGGCGTCCACAAGCCCAGGAACCGGCCTTCTGCTCCAAGAACATTGCTCGATTGTGCTCCGTTTGGATTTCTGAAAGATCGTCAAACCGCGCTTGCCGCAAGGGCGCACGATCGGCACCTTCAGATTTCGTGAACGCGAGCAGATCGTCCTTTCCCCGCGGCCTTGTCATTATCCTGGCATAGAATCTATGAGCACGCATGTCATCGTTGGATGGATGGCGGCTCTGGTCACCGCATCCATGGCCTTGGCGCAGTTGGCGCCGCCCATTGTGAACGCCAGTGGGCAGTACCTCGACTGGGGCGACTATCGCATCGAGTTGAACCAATACGGCGGCCTGGGCCGCAACTGGCCCACACCGGACGAGTTCTGGAAGGGCTATGCACGGCTGAAGGCCAGGGCCAGGGCCAATCCCGCCCCGCCCAACACGCTCCGCACCCTCCTGCTCGTCCTTCCGCGCGTCCAGGCGACCGCCGTCAAGCGAGTCGACGGCAAGGAAGTCGTCGTCGGACGAAAGTCCACGGAGATGACTTCGGCGGAGATCAAGTGGAACCTCGAGCAATGGCGCGCGTTCGAGGAGATGGTCTACGTGTTCTCGGCTGGCAATGCCTGGCTGCGGACGGACATCAAGGTCATCGACGATCCGCTCGAGGTGGTGACGGACGAGAATTGGGAGTTCTGGGCGGGTCAGCAACGCAAGCTGCTTGACAAGTATCTCCCCTTCGATCGGGGCGATTACCAGAGCTACAACTGCATCTACAATTCGCGTGCCCTTCGCGCCAACCCCCACGGCGGCACCATCGGGGCGGTGGGCGGCATCAAGGGGTGCGGGACTTCAGACAACGCGTTTTACGGCGCGGGCTCCTTCATTGACGAACGAAGCGGGTACGTCGCCCTGCGCGAGTGGCTTAATCAGCAGTGCTCCGCCACCAGCAACATGATGCCCTATCCTGACGGTGAGACGCTCTGGAACAACTACGTGATCCACCTCATGGGCTATCGCGAGGATACCCAGCTCAATCCCTGGCCCTGGATCAGCCACCGTCGCGACGTCATGACGCAGATCATCCGCCCCACAATGTGGCGACGATGTAGCGCGCTGGATCCATACATCTCCCTGCCGATTGGACGATGGCTGCTTTTTGGCGGGCGCGGGCCCGAGGCCGCACGCGCAGTCACGCAAGCGCCCGACACCGAGGGTAAGCTCATCGGGCGCGACCTGGATCGCTACGGCAAGATCAGTCTCGCCGTTCCAGACCCAGACTTGGCCCCGGAATTTTCCGCGAGCACCCTCTGCTTCCGTACTTACATTGAGGCCGACCGGGACCAGGAGGTCCGTCTCTGGACCGGTGCGGATGAACGGTTTCAGGTCTGGCTCAACGGCGTGATGATCCGCGATGGTTGGGGTTGGAACTACTTCGACGATGACGGCGCGCTGGTCGAGAAGGTCGCCTATCCCAAGCTTAAGCAGGGCATCAACACGCTCGTCCTGGTCCTGCCAAACAACGACCAGAAGGCGGAGTTCCGCCTGCGGCTGTGCCAAACCGACGGCTCGGGCCGTCCCCCAACTGGCGTGAGCGCGTTCCCTCGCCTCTCCTCGACCCAGCGCCCCGTCCCCCTGGATGAGCCGATGCGCCACAACTTCCGAAACCCGAGGTTCTACAAGTGGGCTGAGGTCAAGGACGATCCCTGGCTTCAGTTGCCGCGGTTGGATGAGGGCGCCTTGCGCGAGCTGACGGGCATCGAATCGCTCACCATTAAGACGGACGGCACGCCCTGGACCGCGCCCGACGGGACAGAATACAATCCGCCAACACAGCATCTCTTCCTCGATGTCCCGAGCACGGCGGTCGCCTCGCCCTGGATCCGTGCGCCGCGGGAAAACAGCGCCGCGCTCAACAACGATCTCGACTTCAATTGGAAGTCGATGGCTTGGCTGCGGCTCGAGGATCGGGCTGACCCCAGAGATTTGGTCCTGGTGCGTTTCGACATCGCGGAGCCTTTGCTGCACCTTCTGGCGACGCGTGGCCGACCGGCCCATGAGAGCCTGGTGGGGTGGGTCCTGGTGAACCACAAACTCGCCTACGTGAGCCTGGTGAGCTTGGACGTCGGCCGAGAGCCGCAGCGTGCCGTCGATCTGCTGGCCCAGCAGCCGAAATAGGGACGGTTCAAACCATGCCATGCGCCTGCCGCCCCGACATGGTTGCGGCTGTGTGCACTGACCGCCCCGCGGAATCCGGGGGTTACGCATTTCTCACCAACTGTTGATGTCATCTGACCG
>DAOOQY010000068.1:7726-11308 GCA_035389025.1 Verrucomicrobiota bacterium | reverse complement strand
TTGAAAAATAAGGCCGAAACCACGATTTCGACCTCAGATCTTAATGGAAGTTCCGGTTGAACGTCAGCGAGGAGCAGAAGCTGCTCCTGGCCGATGCCCAAACCAGCGGCGGGCTTCTCCTCTGCGTCGCCGACCGAAACCTGGCGGGCGTCCTGGCGCGGCTCAGGGCCCATGGCGCACTCAGCGCGGCGCGGATTGGCCGGATCGTCCGCTCGTCCGGGAATCGGATTCTGGTGGTGGGATAGAGACCGGTGCGAGAAGCGCAACGGCGGCCTCGACACGAGGCCGCCGTTGGCTCGATTGGGAGAGAGTGAAGCGGAGGCTCAGAGGCCCTTGGCGATCATGAACTTCACAAGTTCAGAAACCCGGCAACTGTAGCCCCACTCGTTGTCGTACCAACTCACGAGCTTGAAGAAACGCTTGTTGAGTTCGATGCCCGATCCCTTGTCGTAGATGGAGGACGCCGGGCAATGAATGAAATCGGTGCTCACGACCTCATCCTCGGTGTAGTCGAGGATTCCCTTAAGATAGGTCTCGCTGGCGCGCTTCATGGCGGCGCTGATCTCGGCATAGCTCGTTTCCTTCACCGTGCGAACCGTCAGGTCCACAACCGAGACAGTCGGGGTCGGCACCCGGACGGCCATGCCGGTGAGCTTGCCCTTGACCTCTGGCAGCACCAATCCGACGGCTTTGGCCGCGCCGGTGGTTGAGGGGATGAGGTTGATGGCCGCGGTGCGCCCGCCTTTCCAGTCCTTCTTGCTCGGTCCATCGACGGTCTTCTGGGTCGCCGTGTAGGAGTGAATCGTCGTCATCAGGCCTTCCTCGACGCCGAATCCTTCTTTGAGGAGGACATGGACAATCGGAGCGAGGCAGTTGGTCGTGCAGGATGCGTTCGACACGACATGGTGCTGGGCGGGGTTGTAGACCTTCTCGTTGACGCCCATGACGAGGGTGGGGCAATCGCCCTTGGCCGGGGCGGTGATGATCACCTTCTTGGCTCCGGCGGCGAGGTGGCCTTTGGCCATCTCGACGTTGGTGAACAGGCCGGTGGACTCGATGACGATGTCCACTCCCATTGCTTTCCACGGCAATTGGGACGGGTCCTTCGCGCTCACCACCTGGATTTTCTGCCCGTTGACCACCAGCACATCATCGTCCGGCTTGTCCGGGGAAGACTTCTGCGATGAAATGGTTGCCGCGCAGCGACCCTGGACGGAATCGTATTTGAGCAAGTAGCCGAGGTTGCCCGCGGGGACAATATCGCCCACTGCAACAACTTGAACGTCTTTGCCAACAAGACCTTGTTCCACCATGGCGCGGAACACCAAACGACCGATCCGCCCGAAACCGTTAATTGCGACTTTCACTGCCATACACGTTCTCTTTCGTTTTCAGATGTGGTTAATCACTCGCCGAATAATCAAAGACCGTATCTTACTGGGCATCGCCCAACCGTCAACGCAATTCAGGGTGGCGACACTGGCTCACTGGCCCCCCCTCGTCGCCCGCCAAACAGGGTCTCCAACCCTCATCACCGGGGACGAGGCCGTCCCCACTCCACACCGGATGGAGATTGCCGGCCCCCCCGACTTGCGCCGGAAGATTGTCGCAATCGACTCCGATTCCACTTGAAAGGCGCCCTGCTCCACGGCCATTCTCCCGCTATCAATCTCCAAGTGGCTGCGCATCAAGCGTATGGTCGGACACAACACGCGGGCTCACGGGGCATGTGGACCTGATTGCGACAGGGTGTCCGTTGTGCATCTCGCTCTCGAACGCCAGGCTGCCCGACTCGGAATCTGGCACGGATTGAGCTTAGACTCGGATTCAGCGGGCGTGTTGGCCCTGGGCACGCGCCGAGATCGCCGGCGGACCTGGGATGCTGGTGATAGCCAGGAACACAGTGGAATTCTGTCTCCGCTTGTGTCAGAATGCAGGGCAAAGAAACCTGATCATGAACACTCGTCTTCCTTCCGAGACCCTGAGCGTGGTGGCGTTGCTGGCTCTGTTGGCGCCGCAAACGACGCGTGCCCAGGTTCAGATCAACGCCAGCGATATGTTCAATCAGCCTGGCCAATACTACAGGGCTTATGCCGGCAACTCGGACGTCGACGTTTCCGGGCGTTTGGGCGGGACTGGCGGACCCCAGGCGTGGGATTTCACGACCGGACCGCAGGAGATCACGCTCCGCTTCGACTACATTGCGATCGCCCAGGCCGACCACGCCGCCGATTTTCCGGGCGCCACCTTTGCCGAGAGGAAGACGAACGAAAGCGACAACTCGACGGCGTGGATGTACCTTGAACAGGCGACCGGGCGGGGGCGGATGAACTACGGCTTCTACGACCTGGCGTTCAGCGACACTCTCCCCTCATGCCCATTCACACCGCCCATTCGGGATTTCCCCGAGTCGATCGGTTACGGCGACGGCTGGTCGGTGGCAACCGTCTTTCTTTCCGAACTCAGGATTCCGGACATCGGGGATGACGAAGGCGGGGGGGAGGACTACGTGATTCCGCTGCAAATCACTTACAGCGCGTCGGCGGAAGCGGATGCCTATGGGATCATCAACCAGCCCGGGATCGGCTTCGGGGAATGCATCCGCGTCAACGAGCTTGCGCAATGGGACATTGCGGCTGACCTCGGTCTGGGAGACGGATTCCAGACGATCTCGACCCAATACACCCGCAATTATTACTGGCTGCGCCCGGGCCGGGGGATTGCGGTTCAAATCACATCCAAGCAGGTCGACACACCCCCGCTCGATGAGTTTCCCGTGGCGGCCGAGTTCGTTCGGATGTTCGAGACGAACCACCCGGACAGCGTGCCCGACAAGCCGAGCATCAAGGATTTCAAGATCACCGTCAGCAAGGACGGAGCGTTGTTGACCTGGACCAAAGGCACCGGCCTGACCAGCTACCAGGTCGAAGTGACCGACAATCCGGGCCTCTCTGGCTCGTGGACCACGCTGGCAACGACGGCCTCGAACTACCTCATCGACAGCGCGGCCAACAAGCCCGGGACGCCCCGCCGCTTCTATCGGGTCGTGGGCCACTAGACGCCGCCTATGCGACCCAGCGACCGCAAAGCGGCTCGCCCTCACTCCCCGGAGTTGTGCGAGGCGGATGGAGGTCCGGCGCGCGTTGCGGCCTTTACGCTGATCGAACTTCTGGTCGTCATTGCCATCATTGCGATCCTGGCCGCCCTCCTGTTGCCGGCCTTGACGGCGGCCAAGCAAGCCGGTCTGAGCGCGCGCTGCCAGGGCAATCTCCGCCAACTCGGCCTGGCGCTGTTCATGTACACGGAAGACTACTCGCGTTACCCCGTCTACAACTTCGATCCCGACGCATTCGAGCCGATGGAGTTCTGGCACGAGAAACTCACGCCTTATGTCCAGGCCCGGTGGACCAACGAGATCTACCGGTGCCCGGCCTATCGGGGTGCGACGGTGGATGGAAACGACGTGGCCACGCCCTTGGGCAGTTACGGCTACAACGCCAACGGGACCCAATGGAGCTACAGCGAGCTGGGACTCGGCGGACGCTACTCGAAAATGGTCTGGGAAGGCGATTCGCCCGACGG
>DAOOQY010000068.1:0-7626 GCA_035389025.1 Verrucomicrobiota bacterium | reverse complement strand
TGGGACTCGGCGGACGCTACTCGAAAATGGTCTGGGAAGGCGATTCGCCCGACGGGAACACGTCGCTGGTCGCCATCACCCAATCGACCGTCAAGGTGCCCAGCGACATGATTGCGCTGGGCGACGCCCATCTGATTTGGGTGAACCCGCTTCTCCTGCGCATTCTGTATGACATCAAGAGCCAGGAGACGTACAGCGGCATGGCCCTGGTCGACATCAATTCGCGCAACAACGTTCAGGCTCCGAAGTGGCCGGGCAGCGCCGGTGTTCTCAAGGCGACCCAGCAGCGCCATCGCAACCGCTCGAATGTCCTCTTCTGCGACGGACACGTCCAGAGCATCCGCGAGGAGAAGCTCTTCGAGCGCACGGAGTCCGCCCTGCGCCGCTGGAACAACGACAACGAACCCCACGCCGACAAACTGACCAACCTTTAGACTGCCGGGCACGTTGACAACGGGAATCACATCTTCCGACGGTGGGGCTGCGTGTCCTGTATGAACCAATCCTTCGGGAATGCCGTGCGCGACTTCACGGCGTCGTTCACGGGCCTGGCCCGTCTGCCCCGCGCTTTCTGGATTGTCATCGGAGCGTTTGTCGTCGAGTCGAGCGCGTACTTCGGAGTTCTGACCCTGATGGCGTCGTATGTCTCGAGGGATTTGGGGTGGGGCGACGTGCGCGCGGGGTTCACCGTGAGCCTGTTCACGATGGCCGTCACGCTCTTCATGCTTGGCGCGGGCAGTTACGCGGAGGGGTTCGGACTGCGGCGGGCGATTCTGTTCGCCCTGTTGATTTGCACGGGAGGGCGCGCACTCTACAGCCTGGCGCCGGGCTGGAGCAGCACAATCGCGGGCGGTGCGGTGCTTCTGTCGTTGCTGGTGGTCGCGGTTGGGGAGGGCATTCTGCAACCGGTCTGCTACTCCGGTGTCAAGCAATACACCGACTCGAGGACGAGTTCGATGGGCTACGCGCTGATCTATGCCATCATGAACCTGGGGATCGTGGGGATCGGGGCGCTGTCCGCCTGGATTCGCCCGGCCGTGCAGGACCTCAAGGGGGGCGCAGGCGGCGGCGCGTTCGGGAGCCCCGTAGTCGAGGCGTTGTCGGGAATCTCGATGACGGGCGTGCAGGCGGTGAATTGGGCCTGCACGGCCATCACGGGCGCGACGTTCGTGCTGTTTCTGATGCTCATGACCAGGAAGGTCGAAGCAGCCAAGATTCGGCCCGATCCGGCGGAGGCGATCCGCATGGCGGAGAGACGTTCGTTGGGACAACGCCTGCGGCACTACTTCGCCGAGGGCCCGTTTTCGAACACCCGGTTCCTTTTCTTCATTTTCATGCTGCTGCCGGTGCGGACTCTCTTCGCGCACCAGTGGCTGACGTTTCCCGAGTACATCCTGCGCGCATACGACAAAGGTGTCGCCGATCGCATGGAATGGCTTGTCAATTGGATCAACCCGATGATCATCTTCATCGGCGTGCCTGTGGCCACGGCGCTCAGCCGACGCGCGGACGTGTACACCATGATGGTGGTCGGCTCGCTGGTCAGCGCCGTCCCGGCGTTCCTGCTCTGCGCGGGGCCGAATCTGACGCTTCTGATCACCTACTTCGTGGTGTTCTCGATCGGTGAAGCCCTGTGGTCCGCCCGTTTCCTCGAATACGCATCTGAACTGGCTCCGCCGGGGCGCGTCGCCCAGTACATGGGGTTGGCCCAGGTTCCGTGGCTGCTCGCCAAAGGGACCACCGGCTTCTACTCCGGCTATGTGTTGTCCCGCTTCTGCCCCGAAGGCGTCCCCCCGGCGGAGATGCAGACCGGGACAATGTGGCTCCTGTACGGGAGTATTGCGATGATGTCGCCGATCGGCCTTTGGCTGGCGCGCCATTGGGTGCGCGCGGGTTTGCAGACCCGGCAAACCGCCGCTGCCTGAACCCCGGGTGAGACAATGGGCCGCGGCGCTTGCGCCGGTGCCTTGTCGTCCGTACTTTAGGGCCAGCGTCATGAACAGGATCGAGCCAACGATCGGGAGAACTCGCGCGTTTGTGTGGAAGCTGGTGGCATGGATCACGGCCGCGTATGCACTGGCCGGGTGCTCGCATCATCCGCACCCCCAGGTCGTGGTCTACGCCGCTCAGGACCAGGTCTACTCCGAGCCGATCCTGCGGGAATTCGAGAGGCGGACGGGCATCCGTGTGCGCGCGGTGTATGACAGCGAAGCCGTCAAGACGGTCGGCTTGGCCAACCGCCTCCTGGCCGAGAAGAATCATCCGCAGGCGGATCTCTTCTGGGGCAACGAGGAACTCCGAACACGCCAGTTGGCGGCTCAGGGAGTCTTTCGGGAAACCAACGGTGTTGCCACCTTCGGGTATCGGACGCGGCGCATCGTGATCAACACGAACCGTCTGGCCCTGGCCGATGCGCCGCGCTCATTGACGGAGCTCACCAACCCCGTCTGGCGCGGCAAGGTGGCGCTGGGCTACCCGTTGTTTGGAACGACGGCAACGCATTTCCTCGCGCTGCGTCAGCACTGGGGCGCCGGTCGGTGGGAGGCCTGGTGCCGCGCCCTGCAGGCGAACAAGGCGTTTGTTGTGGACGGCAACTCCGTAGTCGTCAAGTTTGTCGGCCGCGGGGAGGCCTGGATCGGGCTGACCGACTCGGACGACGTTGCCGCGGGCCAGCGCGAGGGCTTGCCGATTGTCGCACTGCCGACAGGCCCCGATACGTTGTTCATTCCCAACACGGTCGGGGTGATTCGGGGAGGGCCGCACCCGGTCGAAGCGGGGCGGCTTCTCGAACACCTGCGAAGCCCCGAGGTCCTCACGCGATTGGTCGAGGTCAATGCCCTCGAAGGCACACAGAGCGAGCGGGGGACGGGCTTGGCCGTGGACTGGGATGCGCTGCTGGGGGAACTCGAAGCCGGGACTCAAACACTGCGCGGTCTGTTCCTTCGTTAGAATCCTTGACCGGTGAAACATGTTGCAGACAAGTCAAGTGTCTCTGTGCTGCGTTCAAGGGGTCAAGGATTCTACTGAGCGAGGCGCGGGAGAGAAGGGCGGGGAGACACGGGGACTCCTCATGGGAAGGAGGACTGGATTTGGTCTGAGGAGCGCCTCGCTAGCCGGTTGCTTCACACGCTTCGCGAGGAATCGTAACCGGCTAGTGTGGTGTCTCACAATTGGCTGGTGCTTCGCCGCAAGGGTTTTTCGCCTCCCGCGAGGCGCGAGCGACGCGCATACCCGCAGCGGTCTGTAAGGAGCGAGCAACGACGCGGGAGGCGAAAAGAACTGCGGCCCGGAGGGTTGTGCCGAAAACGGCCTGGGGCTTCGTTGCTCGTCAGTCACAGCCCGCTGCGGGGATGCTCCTTCCTCGCGCCTCGCCCCAGGCCGTTTTGGGCACAACGAAACACCAGCCAATTGTGAGACACCACACTAGTTGGCAGAGACGGATGTCGGCTGGCGAAGGCTGGCGAAGGCGCTTGGCAAAAGGGTCGGCTCTGCGCTATCAACCTGCGCGTGTCCGAGGCCCGACAACTGTCCATAAACGCCAGCACGCGTCTCTGCGCCGTGTACGGGCATCCGATTGCCCACTCGGCGTCGCCCCCGATGCAGAATGCCGGATTCGCGGCGCTGGGATTGAACTGGCAGTACCTCGCCTTCGATGTGCGCCCGGAAGACCTGGGCGCCGCAATCAGCGGGGCGCGCACGATGGGCTTCATCGGCTTGAACCTGACCGTTCCGCACAAGTTGCTGGCGATGACCTTAGTCCATTGCCTGGACGCGTCCGCGCGCTGCTGGGGCGCCGTCAACACCATCCGATTCGAGGCCCAAGACACCGAGGGGACGTGGCAGCCTGTCGGAAGCTTCGCAGAACCGCCGACACCCCCCGTCCGCGCGCAGGGCTTCAACACCGATGCCGATGCCATCACCCGCGCCTTGCAGGAGGATGTGGGATTCGAGCCGCGCGGCGCCAGTGTGCTTGTGCTCGGAGCCGGCGGCGCGGGGCACACCGCGGCGTTGAAACTGGCCCACGACGGCGTGTCGCGCCTGTTCCTGGTGAATCGGACGATGGCAAAGGCTGAGCAGGCAAGAAACGAGATTCTCCAACGCTGGCCGCGCGTGGCGGTGGCGCTCGGCTATCCAGAGGCGGGGGTCGACTTGATTCTCAACGCGACTTCACTCGGTCTGCGGGCCGGTGACGCATTGCCTCTCGATACGCAGCAATTCCCCTTGCGCCGTGCACGGTCGGTCTACGACATGATCTATCGCCCGGCGGAGACGCCGCTGTTAACGGCGGCGAGGACGTCCGGTTGCCGTGTCGCAAACGGCCGGGGAATGCTGCTCCATCAAGGAACCCGATCACTCGAGATTTGGACGGGCCGGCCGGCGCCGGTCGAGGTGATGCGCCAGGCCCTCGAGCGAAGTCTCGATCGCACCGATGACTGACCCTGCGCGTTGGGCGGCGCTGCCCTTTCATTTCTGGTCCGTCGTCTTCTTCTGCCTGGGGAGCATCGTCGGCAGTTTCCTCAATGTCTGTGTGTATCGGATGCCGCGGGGCGAGAGCCTTGTGTCGCCCCCCTCGCACTGCCCTCATTGCCAAGCGCGCATCCCGTGGCGCAGCAACATCCCGCTGGCGAGTTGGCTCTGGCAGCGCGGACGCTGCCGGGCGTGTGGCGCCCCCATATCGATTCGCTATCCCGTGATCGAGTTGCTGACGGCCCTGCTGTTCCTCGGCTGCTGGCTGCGCCATGGCGAGACGTCGATGGGCCTGCCCCTGGTTTATGGCCTGTTCGTGGCCGGATTGGTGGTCGCCGCGTTTGTCGATCTCGAGCATTACATCATCCCGGATGCCATCACCCTGGGCGGGATCGGCGCCGGTTTTGTTTGTTCCATGATCGTGCCGGAACTGCATCGCGAGGCCTCGTTGGTGGACGCCTTGCGGCGCTGCCTGGTCGGGGCCGCCCTGGGAGGCGGCCTGATCTATGCCGTCATGCGCCTGGGCAAACTGCTGCTCGGGCGCCACCGACTCAAGCTGGGGCACGGCACGCGGATTTACTTCAGCGAGGAGAATCTTGTGCTGCCGGACAGGCTGATTCCGTACGCCGAAGTCCTGTATCGGCGCACCGACGCGATCGCTCTCGAAGCGCGCGAGGTGGAATTAGCGGACCGATGCCAATGGAACGTGCGGGTGCGATTGACGCGCGACGCGCTCCAAATCGGCGACACGACCTATCGCCCGGAAGATGTGCCGTGCCTCGAGGTGAGCACCGATGCCGTGGTGATCCCGCGCGAGGCCATGGGACTGGGCGACGTCAAGTTTATGGCGGCTATCGGCGCCTTTCTCGGCTGGGCGGGCGTTCTGTTCTCCTTGATGGCCAGCGCGCTCCTCGGGTCAATCGTCGGATTGACCCTCATCGCACTGCATCGTCATGCGCGGGCCAAGCCGATTCCATACGGGCCCTATTTGGCTCTGGCTGCGGCGCTCTGGGTGTTTGTCGGTGACCAGATTGCGACATGGTGGCTGAGGATGTAGAACACCATCGAGCACGCTGTCGCGATTCGCACAAGGAATCCGACATGCCTCCGCGGCGTGCTGACCGGGGCGTTCCTTAGAATGAGGCGTTGATCTCCCAATACGTGGCCTCGGTGGGAAGGACGATCATCTGGCGCTCGGCAAGGATTTGCGCCGGTCGTCCATTGACCTGCGCAGCCCGCAGCGGTTTGGCATCGGGATGCCGCACGCGCAGGAGGACGCCGCCGGGCTTGACCGTCGGAGCGATCGCGACAGTGGCTGTGACGGCATCGGAGGCGGCGTGCGAAACGATCTCGACGGTCAGGCTGCCAAAGTAGGTTGCCGCGCGATCGATGTGAATGCGCTGGCCATCGCGCATCCAGGCTCGAGGGACGCCCAGCCCCAGTTCGAGGGTGTTTCCCCGTTCGAAGACAAGCATCTGCCTCATCCATTGAATGAACTTGCATTCGTCCGGAGTCTTGTAGAGCGGGCCGCCCCCGGTTCCGAGCCGCGGCACCCACTCGGCGAAGCAGGATACGTCCGGATAGAGACTTGCGCAGGCGGTGTTGTAGAACGCCCGGAGGAAGTTCGACACCTCGTCGCGTTGGAGGTAGACGAGCGCCAGATCGAGCAGATTGGGCTGCAGGGTGAATCCGCCGAGGTTGAAGAAGTCCCGGCGCGGTTCGGCAAGGCCGTAGCCGGATTCCTGGCCGAGAAACAGATTGTCCTCGAGGTCCTGGATCATCCAGTTCACAAACGGGTGATTCGGATCGTACACTCGCCCGTTCACCAGGTGCAGCGCCGGATACAGCGCCTCGCGAATCCACCCCTCCTTCAGATGAGTCAGCCCATAGGCCCGCGGCGGCACGAAAGGCACAAAGGTCCCGTCCCGCAGCCGCACGACCGGCGATGTGGCGACCGATTCTTCGAGGCTGGCGCGAATGTCCTGACGGAACTCGGCGGTGTCCCGCTCGAGCCGCGTGGCGAGCGCGGCAACGTGCTGCCACCATTCCTCGCTCAAGCTCCCAGGTCCCTTGGCAAGCGCGCGGTCCGGGGACGCGGCCATATCGCGCAGCGCCGAAAGCGCGTCCACCAGCGTCTGCATCCCGAGATGGTAATAGGCATCCGTGGCGTAGAAATACTGATACTCCTGGACGTCTTCGAGTTGGCCCGCGGGCGCGAGACCGAACTCGACCCGGCGTGAACCGTCCGGGTTGTGCTGTCGGGTGGCCTGACGCTCGCGCGTAATCCAATCCGCCGCCAGGACGAGTTGCGGCATCACTTGAATCAGGTAATTGGTGTTGCGGGTCCAGAAGAAGTGCTCCGCCAGGGCCCAGAGGGCCCAGCCGTGGTGCATGTTGTAACCCTGCGCGGTGTAGGGGTCCGGCTCGCTCGGGTGTGCGGCATAGAAGACGCCGTCGCGCGTCCTGAAATTGCCAGGCAGACTTTTCACGCCCTGGTTCGCCAGGAAGGGCACCAGGAGGCGCAGAGCTTCCAGAGGCTCGCCGCGCATCTCGAGCGATCGGGCTACCATGGCCGTTTCGTTCAGAAAGTTCGCATAGACATGGGTCGCCGCCCCGTGTTGATAGCGGCCCGTCGCTGGATCGAGATCGGTGGAAATCAGCACGTGCCACAAGTTGGCTTTGAAGAAGTCGTTCAGGAACCGATCCGGCACTTCGCAGGTCATGCCCTGGGCGGCACGTTCCTTCCAAAACCGGACCACGGCTGCGTGGAGCGTGTCGAATGAGAGGCCCTTGAGGGCGATGGCCTCGCGCGCAGTCAGCAATTCGACATACGGCGCAAAGAAGTCGACCGTATGGCTTTGGCCCGGCGCCAGATCGACCCGGTACCGGAGCGCCTCGCGGGGCTGTCCGGAACCGGCGCGGGCTGGGTGATAGCTCCCCGGGCGACCGGGCTCGAGCACGGCCAATTCGAGTTCCCCACGGCCACGGAGATCAAAACGTCCGCGCACGGGAACAACGCCCGCCTGCTCGACCCGATTCGAGTAAGGCCGGAGAAAGACGGCGTGATCGAGGCCGAGCTGCAGCGGATCCGTCCGGCTCAGTTCCAACCACAGACACGCCGTTCGAGGCTGCTCGGACCGGTTGCTCAGTTCGAAGCGG
>DAOOQY010000067.1:0-11335 GCA_035389025.1 Verrucomicrobiota bacterium | reverse complement strand
CGGAGGTGATGCGCCGAGCCGCGCAGGGCAACGGCCCGGATTCCTCCCGGGCAGCCAAGGCGATTCTGCTCCAGCGATCTCTTCCGCTCTGGGGCTGGGAAAACCTGACAAATGCCCTGGCGCAGGCCGACTTTGGACTGCCGTCGGAGCCGGCGAATCGTCGGCAGCGATTGGCTCGGGAACGCCTCCGACGGCGCGCGGTCTTTGCCCGTGACGACCAGGTGCGTGTGTATCCTCTGACGAACGTGCTGGGCCAGGTTCTTGGTTTTGTGCAGCCGGGTCCGGACGGCATGGGCCTCAAGGGCGCCGCGGGTCTCGAGCTGAGCCTCGATTCTCTGCTCGCCGGGGTTCGGGGTGTGTGCGTGTCAGAGCAGGACGCTGCCGGTCGGGAACTGCCCTTTGCGCGGAGCCAATGGACGCCGGCGGTGGATGGCAGCAGTGTCGAACTGACGATCGACGCCGCGATTCAGCAGAGTGTCGAGCGGATACTGGCCGCCGCTGTGCTGCGCCACGAACCGCGCTGCGCGTCGGTGATCATTCTGCGTCCGAAGACGGGCGAGATTCTCGCCTGGGCATCGAGTCCGCCAGCGAACCCGGTTCGTCCTGCCGAGGGACCGATCGACATTTGGAGGATTTACGGACTCAGCGACCGGCTCGAGCCGGGATCGGTTCTCAAGGTGCTGGTCGTGGCGGCGGCCTTCGAGCACGGTTCCGCCACACCGGACCTTCAGTACTTCTGCGAACACGGGCGCATGGTGTTCCAAGGCGGTTCACTGCGAGACCATGCGTCGTATGGCACCCTGACCGTGCGGGACATCATCGCCAAGTCGTCGAACATCGGCGCGGCCAAGATCGGTCTCGGCCTCGGGCCCGAACGCCTGCGCGAGGTTCTCCTGCGTTTTGGCTTGGGGCAGCGGACCGGTCTGCCCTTGCGGGGCGAGACGCCCGGATACCTGCCGTCCGCCGACAAACTCACGCGGCTGGTCCTGGCTCGCGCCGCGATCGGGCAGGGGTTGGCCGTGAGCCAGTTGCAGTTGACCCTGGCGGTTGGGGCGCTGGCAAACAACGGACGGCTCATGCGACCGCTCCTGGTGAAGGAGGTTCGCGCCCCGGACGGCAAGCCGAATTTCCAGGCCAGCCCGGTTGCGGTGCGACAGGCGGTGCGCCCGGCGGTGGCGCAGGCGGTGCTCGAACTGATGCGCGGCGTAGTCCGGCCGGGAGGAACCGGCACGGCGGGCCAGCCCAAGCTCTACACGGCCGGCGCCAAGACCGGGACCGCGCAGAAGGCCAATCAACACGGCTACATGCGAGGCGCCTACACCTCCTGGTTTGTCGGATTCGCCCCCGCAACGAACCCCGAGCTGGTCGTCTCGGTCATGTTTGACGAGCCGCGCCGCGGCTATTACGGCGGCGAAGTCTGCGCGCCGTTGTTTGGCGCGGTGGTGGACGATGTCGGCCCCCGCCTGGGCATCCGCGCCGACCTCGACACGGGGCGTCGGGTCGGGAACCTGGCGAGCCGTGGTCAGTAACAACAACGCGGGGACAGCGTCGAGTCATGAACCTCAAGACAGCCATTCTCCTCTGTGCCGTTGGCAGCCTGGCCGCCATCGGCTTGGTTTCCCTCGACAGCACGATGGTCGATGGGGGCGATCCGAACCGATTGCGAACTCACGCCTGGGCGCTGGCGCTGGGCGGCGGTCTTGGCCTGGCTGCCGCCCTGATCGACTACCGTCGTCTGAGCCGGCATGGCCTGCCCCGGATACTCCTTGGACTGAGCCTGGCCGCGCTGGCGCTGGTCTTGGTTCCCGGCATCGGCGAAGAGATCAACGGCGCGCGACGGTGGTTCCGGTGGGGCGGTCAGCCATCGGAATTCGCCAAAGTGGCGGTGCTGGTCTGGCTCGCCAACTACGCCGCGTGCCACATGAATCGGATGGGCGATTCTAAGGCTGGGTTTGTCACGCCGTTGTTGGGAAGCGGCGCGGCGAGCCTCCTGATCTTCGTCGAGCAGGATTGGGGAACAGCGCTGCTGCTGGTTGGAGCGAGTGTGTCAATGCTCACGGTGGCCGGGACGCGCCCCGTCTATCTGGGAGGGGCGGGGCTGGGCGGGCTTGGACTTCTGACGATCCTGGTGCGGCAGGATCCGCATCGCTTGGCACGCCTGATCTGCTTTCTGGACCCCGAACGCTACCAGGACGGCATCGGCGCCCAGCAATGGCACGGGCTGTTGTCGATGGGGTCGGGCGGGCTCTTCGGCGGCTTTTTCGGCAGCGGCCGACACAAGTTCGGGTTCGTTCCGGAGCAACACACGGACTTCATTTTTTCGTTAATTGGCGAGGAATTGGGGCTTTCGGGGACGCTGTTGGTGCTCGGTCTGTTCTTTCTGGTGTTCAAGTCGGGGTTGTCGATCGCCTGGGGAGCCGGTGATCCCTTTGGCCGTTTCCTGGCAGTGGGTTTGACGAGCCTGATGACGTGCCAGGCCCTCGTGAACATGGGCGTGGTCACGTGCCTGCTGCCCAACAAGGGAATCCCCCTCCCGTTTATCAGCTATGGCGCGTCCGATCTGCTCTGCATGTGCGTGGCCACGGGACTCCTCGTCTCGATTGCCACGCACTCGCCAAAGCCGCCCGCCGGCCAGAAGCCGCCACCCTCTCCCGAAGACGATGCCGCGCGCGAACGGCGGGCCGCCCTTCATGCCCTGCCGCTGGGCGACGAGAAGCGCCCCTGGTGGAAGCGAATCCGGCTGCGGCTTGGCCGGGTCGGCACGCGCAACGCCTTCCGCGTCTCCCGCATCTACCAACGCCCGCTGCGCGCGATTGCTGTGCGACCAACAGAGGGCGCTCGGCCCTCCGAGAGTGGGGGCTCATGGGAGGCATTGAAATTCAACGACTGAATGTGCATTGGACCCATGAACCAGGAAACGTTCAACGCTCAACTTCCAACGCTCAACCTTCAACGAAGCGGTTCGTTCAGTCCCCCTCGATGCGGAACCATTCGAACGGGCCGCCGGGCGCAATTGGACAATCGAAGCGGTAGTGGCCATTGCCCAGGGCGACGGGGGGCACACCCGGCACGCGCAGGTAGGGGCCGTGCAGGTTCGTCGAGCGTCGCAACCAGAACGATTCCCAGGGGCCGAGGTTCCGGAAGGCAATCTCGATCCCCGCGCCGTTGGGGCTGACCCGCAGGCTCGTGAACACAATGTCGGGCGTCGGCTCGAACAGCAGTTCCGACAGCGGCAGGCCGTTCGTGCCGATCGCATGGATGCGCGCGATGTCGGTGGCGGAGAGGGCGCGGCTCCAGACGGCGGCGTCGTCGACGGCGCCGACGAAGCGGTAGGCGGCCTGGGTCCCGTTGCGACCGAAGGCGGCGCTCTGGTTCGGTTTCACATTGCCCTTCAATCCGGTTGGCGCCGAGCCGTCGTGGCCGACGTGGATGTCGGCGGCCTGGCCATCGAGGTAGATGACGGTCTGTCCGCCGGCCAGCCCGGCGTTGCCGCTGTATGTGGCGGCCACATGGAGCCACCGATTGGTCGCCAAAGCCGCCTGGGGGATGCCGGGCCGGGCGGCATGCCCCGCGGTGTCGGTGACCTTGAATCGCAGTTCGCTCGCGTTGCGATCGAGGTAGAGCGCATAGCAGTCCTCGACGGAGTCGAAAATCCCGGCATACGCTTCGGGGGCTTGGGAAGGCAGTGCGGTCAGCCGCACCCAGAGCGAGAGCGTGACTTCATTGGTGTTGATGTTCAGGGCGGGCGTGCTGGGCACGGTCACATAGGCGCGCGCCCCATCCACAAGCAGGCTTCCCCCGAACCGCGCATTCTCTCCCCCGATCCAATGCGAGGCGCCGTCGGTTCGTGTCAGAGTCGACGTGTTGGCCCCGCGGCTGTCCTGGACCGCGGTTGTGAAAGGATCGGCCAGCCCGTCGTCCATCTTCCAATACGCAACCAGCCCCGCGCGCAGATCGCTGGCCGGACCCGTGTCCGGATGCGTGTGGGTCCGAACCGAAGCCGGGTCGTTCGAGATGATCCCGTCCACGCCCAACGCCGCAAAGACCCCGATCTGCGGACCGTCCACGGTCCATACGAACAAATCCATGCCCGCTGCGCGCACGAGGTCCAGTTCGGTGGCCGTGACATTCGCCTTCTCCCAGGCAACGAATGTGGCCCCTGTCATCGCGATCTCGGCCAGCTTCGCGCTGGTGAGTGCGCCGCTGCCCAGGGCGCCGAGGCGCAGGCCGGGTTCGAGGGCATGCGCCGCGGCGAGGAAGTTCCAATCGAAGGCCTGGACGGCGACGCTGTCGATGACGCCCAACCGGCGCAACTCGGCGACGTAAGCTGCAGCGCTGCCCGCCTTGCGTTCGATGAGAGGAACCGCCTGCGGCAGGATGGCCTCGAGCGCTTCCGCCAGTGTCGGAATGCGTTCGCCGGCGAACTCGGGCGCGAACCAGAATCCAGCGTCCAGGAGTTTCAGTTCGGCCAGGGTGAGGTTCGAGACCGATCCCGCGCCGTCCGTGGTGCGGTCCACAGTCGAGTCGTGGATCACGACCAGGTGGCCGTCCCGCGTGATGTGTCCGTCCAATTCGACCCAATCCGCTTTGCCGAGGGCCGATCGGAATGCGGCCAGGGTATTCTCCGGCGCGAACATCGAGTTGCCTCGATGCCCGATGCTTAGGACTTCGGCAGCGGTCAGATCCAGTGCCAGAGTGACAACGACGGCGCCGGCGAACCTGCCGGCGGTTCTCAGAAGCTTCAAAAACATCGCGTTCATTGTTGTCCAAGGCCCGTGTTGGTGTCAAAGGCAGAGCCACAGATCCACGCAGCGCGAAGACGGACATCGATGTTGTAGGCTGCGGTGGGGGCACGCGGGCTGCTGTGCTCTGTTCGTGCGCGCGAAGGCGTTGGAGCGGGGACGTCCTCGTCCCCGGCGATGAGAGTTGCAGACTCTGTTTTGCGGGCGACGAGGACGTCGCCCCTCCCGTGCCCTGTTGGCGCACACAAAGGCGTTGGAGTGGGGACGTCCTCGTCCCCGGCAGTGGGAGTTGCGGACACTGTCTGCGGGCGACGAGGGCGTCGCCCCTCCGGCAATGTCCATCCGTTGGAGGCACGGTGCCCTCACGGGGCGACAGAACACCGACAACAACCATATGCACCCTGTGGGGCAGGAGAGACGGCGTGCGATTTGACATTTCGGATCACCTCGCGTATTGATAGTCGGGTTCGCCGAGGAGGGCGCGTCCAACAAAGAGAGCAACACGAACCAAGGAGTTGTTATGTTTGGCATCCGCTATATCAAAGTTCCACCCACGACCTACCTGCTTCAGTATCGGCGGGGCCAGCTCGCGCGCGAGGGGCCGGGTCTCGCCTTCTTCTACTATGCGCCAGTCACGTCGCTGGTCGCCGTGCCGTCGGGCAGCGCCGATGTGCCGTTCATGTTCGAGGAGCGCACGGCCGATTTTCAGACCGTCACCGTCCAGGGACACATCACCTATCGAGTGGCCGACCCGAAGCGTCTTGCGGGGCTGCTGAACTTCACGCTGGCTGGCGACGGATCGACCTACACCTCGGAAGACCCCGGCATGTTGCCGCAGCGCGTGCTCCACATCGCCAATGAGTTGGTCCGCGCCCAACTCCAGACTCTGCCGCTGTGTGAAGCCATCAACGCCTCGGCCACGCTGGTCGTGGCCGTTCAGGGCGGCTTGGCGGGCTCGCCCGCCCTGACGACCCTCGGGCTCGAGTTCCTCGGCTTGTCGATTCTCGCGATCCGTCCGTCGCCGGAGACGGCGCGCGCCCTGGAGGCGGAGGCGCGCGAGCGTTTGTTGCGCGCGGCCGACGAGGCGATCTATGCGCGCCGCAACGCCGCCGTCGAGCAGGAGCGGGCCATCAAGGAAAGCGAGTTGAACACCGAGATCGCGGTCGAGAACAAGAAACGCCAGATTCGCGAGACCCAGATGGATGCCGAACGCGCGGTGCTCGAGAAGCAGCACCTCTTGCAGCAATCGGACATGGCTGCGCAAATCCGGCTCGAATCGGAGCGGCGGAACCTCGTCGGCCTGGCCACTGCGAACGCCCGGACCGAGGCCGACGCGCGCGCCTACGGGATCGCGGCCACCATGCAGGCGCTGGCCGCGGCCGATCCGCGCGTGATCCAGGCCCTGGTCAGCACCGGGATGAAGCCTGAGCAACTGATTGCGGCCGCGTTCCAGGAGTTGGCCGGCAAAGCCGAACGCATCGGCCAACTCAACGTCTCGCCGGACCTCTTGCGCGAACTCATGGACAGACAAGGCGATCGTTAGCCCGGAAATCTCATGCTGGGACGAGAACACAGATTTCCGGGCTGTGGCAAAACCGCGCCCGGAAAGGGAACCAAGAGTCGCCTGTCGGTTCTGAAGGCGTTCTCATATGGGAACAGTGTGCTGCATTGCTCTATCTCCCGGACCCGGCGCGGTTTTGCTTTTCTAGCCCGCATGGGTTTGCGTTTTGGAGTTATCGGCTTCGCGGTGGTCATGACTCCATGAAACATGCGGGCTAGCCTCAGACCATTCCATATGCAACCACGCACGGAAACCAAGATCGTCCTGGTGATCCGCCCCAGCCGCCTCGCGGAGCTCGTGGGGCGATTCAACACGGTTGCCCAGGCGCGATTTTACGTCGAGCATCTGGGCGCCGACTTCACCGATTACGAGCGGGAGGACGCGAGGTACGGGGAGGCGCTGCGCCAAGCCAAGCAGCGCCTCGCCCTCTGGGGCCGAGTCCAGGTGCTCGAACGCCGCTTCCTGCCCAATTTCCTCTTCGGGCCGCGGGATGTGATCGTCGCCCTCGGCCAGGACGGCCTGGTGGCCAACACACTCAAGTACCTCGACGGGCAACCCCTGATCGGCGTCAACCCGGATTCTCAGCGCTGGGACGGACAGTTGCTCCCGTTTCGCGTCGAGGACCTGACCGCGCTCATGCCGGAGGTCCTGGCCGGACGCCGCTCGACGCGAGCCGTCACACTGGCTGAGGCGAGGCTCAACAACGGCCAGAGCCTGTGTGCCGTCAACGACCTCTTCGTCGGGCTCCGCACCCATGGCTCGGCCCGCTACCGCATCCGGATTGGCGATGCCGCCGAGGATCATTCCTCGAGTGGCGTCATTGTCTCGACCGGCTTGGGCTCGACCGGCTGGCTACAAAGCCTGTTGGGCGGCGCCACAGCGATCAGTCACAGCGCCCAGGCGGCCTTCTACGGATCGAGCACGGCCGCGGGGGCCGACACGACTGCCCGCGAGCCGGCCCCCCGCGCGCAGGCCGAGGCGCGCGCCCGTTGGCAATTCCCCTGGGATGCCGATTACTTGTATTTCACCGTGCGCGAGCCGTTCCCGAGCCGGCGCACCGGGTGCGCCCTGGTTTTCGGAAGGATCACCGCCGACACGTCATTCAGTATCGAGTCTCAGATGCCGGAGAACGGTGTCATCTTCAGCGATGGCATCGAGCATGATTATCTCGAATTCAATTCCGGCGCGCGTGCCGCCATCGGGCTGGCGAGCCGAAAGGGCGTGCTTGTGGTCTGAGGTCGCTTTGCGCATGCCGCTTTCCGCATTGCCAAGAAAAGGCGCCCGCCCGTACCATCCGCCCCGCATTTATGCCCGCCACCGCCCTTCTGACCGACTTGTACCAGCTCACCATGGCCTACGGTTACTGGAAAACCGGGCGGGACCGGCGCGAGGCCGTGTTTCATTTGTTCTACCGGAACAATCCGTTCCGGAGCGGTTTTGCGATCGCGGCGGGGTTGGCGGACGCGGTCGACTACCTGCGCAACCTGAGGTTCGCTCCGGACGACCTGGCGTATCTTGGGTCGTTGACGGGGCAGGACGGTCGGGGGTTGTTCGAGGCCGGTTTCCTGGATCACCTGGCCGGGCTGCGGCTGACATGCGACGTGGACGCGGTGCCGGAAGGGACAGTGGTGTTCCCGCACGAGCCCCTTGTGCGCGTGCGCGGGCCGATTCTCGAGGGGCAGATACTCGAGACCGCGCTTCTCAATCAGATCAACTTCCAGACTCTGATCGCCACCAAAGCGGCGCGGGTCTGCCTGGCGGCGCGAGGCGAGCCGGTGCTCGAGTTTGGACTGCGGCGCGCGCAGGGGGTGGATGGCGCGCTGACGGCCAGCCGGGCCGCCTACATCGGCGGTTGCAGCGCCACATCGAATGTGCTGGCCGGGAAGACCTACGGCATTCCCGTGCGCGGCACTCATGCGCATTCGTGGGTGATGAGCTTCGACACGGAGCGCGAGGCCTTCCAGGCCTATGCCGAGGCCATGCCGCACAATTGCGTCTTCCTGGTCGACACCTACGACACGCTCCAGGGCGTGCGTGAGGCGATTGGCGTGGGCGGGTGGTTGCGCGAGCGCGGCTACGCGCTGGCGGGGATTCGGCTCGATTCGGGGGATTTGGCCTGGTTGAGCATCGAAGCCCGCAAACTGCTCGATGAAGCCGGGTTCTCGCAAACCGCCATCGTCGCCAGCAACGATCTGGACGAGCATTTGATCGAGAGCCTGAAAGGGCAGGGGGCCGCCATCGGCATTTGGGGCGTGGGCACCAAGCTCGTGACAGCCTATGACCAGCCGGCTTTGGGCGGGGTCTACAAGCTCGGCGGCATCCGCCGCCCGGACGGCACATGGGAACCCAAGATGAAACTGTCCGAGCAGGCGGTGAAGATTTCCACGCCGGGCATTCTCCAAGTCTGCCGCTTCCGGTCCGACACGGAGTGTGTGGCGGACGGCATTTACGACGAGGAACGGGGCGCGCCGCCGGAGTTCACCATCGTGGACCCGGTGGATTCGACGCGACGCAATCGGTTTGCCGCGGCAACGGCGCGGGAGACCCTGCTGGTGCCGGTGTTTCGTCGCGGGGAGTGTGTGTATTCATCGCCGGCTCTGCCGGCGATCCGCGAGCGTGTCCGCACCCAGCTTTCCCTCTTCCAACCGGGCATCAAACGGCTGGCCAATCCGCATCGGTACCCCGTCGGGCTCGAACTGGGCCTGCACGAGCGAAAAACCGCGCTCATCATGCAGGCCCGGGGATTGTCATGATATGAAACTGGTGAAGATTGCCGCTGCCGTCCTCAATCAAGTGCCGCTGGATTGGCGTCACAACCTCGCCAATGTCCGCGCCGTCCTCGAAGACGCGCGCGCCGCGGGCGTCAGCGCGGTCTGCCTGCCCGAGCTGTGCCTGACCGGGTACGGATGCGAGGACGCCTTCCACGCCGCGGATACCCACCGGCGCGCCTGGCATGCGCTTGCGGCCCTTGTCCCCGAGACCAGCGGTTTGGTGGTCTCGTTCGGATTGCCGGTCGTGCACCAGAACGCCGTGTTCAACGCCGCGGCCCTGGTTGTCGACGGGCGCCTGGCCGGATTGGTCGCAAAGCGGTTTCTGGCCGGTGACGGCATCCACTACGAGCCGCGGTGGTTCAAGCCGTGGCCTCCCGAGGTCCGCGACACCTTTGTCGCCCCGGAGCCTTGCGGCGGCGAGCGGCAGTTCCCCATCGGCGACCTGCTATTCGACGTGGGCGGAGTGCGGATGGGATTCGAAATCTGCGAAGACGCGTGGGTGGCGAACCGGCCGGGCGCGGCCCTCGCGCGCCGCGGGGTCGATCTGATCCTCAACCCGAGCGCCAGTCATTTTGCATTCGGCAAGCTCGAAGTCCGGCGCCGCTTCGTCCTCGAAGGCTCACGGGCCTTTGGCGCGAGTTACATCTATGCCAACCTGGTGGGCAATGAGGCTGGCCGCGCGATTTTCGACGGCGGTGCGCTGATCGCGTCGGGCGGACGCCTCCTTGCCACGGGGCCGAGGCTCGGTTTTCTCGACCGGGATGTGACACTTGGGGTTGTGGACATCGAGGCCACAAGGATGAACCAGGCCCGCACCGGCAGTTACCAACCCGAACTGCCCGGGGCGCATGCCCTCGAGGTCCGAACCGATTTCGACTGGCCCGAAGTGACGCCGGACCAGGCCCGGAGTCGCGATGTGCCAGGGGCCGCCGGCCCGAGTCGACCGGCGGGTTTGCGCGCGTCGGCAGCGCCCGTTTCCACGGATTCCGGCGATGTGTCCTGGGAATCGAGCGCGACGCTCAAGGAAGAGGAGTTCACTCGGGCCGTGGCCCTGGCCCTGTTCGATTACCTGCGCAAGAGCCGGTCCCAAGGCTTTGTCGTGTCGCTCAGCGGCGGGGCGGACTCGGCGGCGGTGTCCTGTCTGGTGGCGCTCTCGTTCGAACTGGCCTTGGCCCAATTGGGGCCCGAGGGCGTTCGTGCCAAGCTCGCCCACGCGCGGTATCTGCCAGCCGAGATGACCCCGCGCTCTCTCACCGCGCGATTTCTGACGACGGCCTATCAGGCGACCGAGAACAGCGGAGCCGTGACGCGCGCCGCGGCGGCGGCGGTTGCCAAGGCGCTCGGCGCCCGGCATCACGAACTCGACGTGGGCGTCTTGCACCGGGGATATGTGCGGTTGATCGAGGCCACGCTCGGGCGCCGCCTGGACTGGACCCGCGACGACATCCCGCTGCAAAACATCCAGGCCCGCGTCCGGTCCCCAGGAGTCTGGATGCTGGCCAATCTCGAAGATGCCCTCCTGCTCTGCACCAGCAACCGCAGCGAGGCCGCAGTCGGCTACGCCACCATGGACGGCGACACCAGCGGCGGTTTGTGTCCCATCGCAGGCATCGACAAGGCCTTTCTCCGCCAGTGGCTGCGTTGGCTCGAAACCGACGGCCCGCGCGGCTTGCATTCGTTCCCCGTGCTTGCCGCCATCAACGTTCAGCAGCCGACCGCCGAACTGCGTCCAGCCGAGCAGGCCCAGACGGACGAAACCGATCTGATGCCCTATCCGGTCCTCGATGCGATCGAGAAAGCCGCCATTCGCGACAAGCGGTCGCCGATCGAGGTGTTCCAACTGATGCGAGCGAGGTTCTCCGACCTTGAAACCGCTTCGCTGGGCGTGTGGGTCGAGCGCTTCTTCCGTCTCTGGAGCCGCAACCAATGGAAGCGCGAACGCTACGCGCCGTCGTTTCATCTGGACGACGAAAACCTCGATCCCAAGACATGGTGTCGCTGGCCGATCCTGAGCGGCGGGTTCGAGGTCGAACTCGCCGAACTGCGCGAGTTCGTCAAACAACAACCGCATCCGTTCCCATGAACCGTGGAACCGTAGCCGTCCCGCGACGCGGGATCAGTCCGCGCCATGTCGCTCCGTCAAGAGCAGGAATCAGCGCCGACTCACGTCGGCGGCTACGAATCGGTTCATGGTCCCTGTGCGCATTAAGGGTCTGTGCAAAAATTACTTCCGATTTTGGCGGGAGCGCCACCGGGCCAGA
>DAOOQY010000066.1:0-11370 GCA_035389025.1 Verrucomicrobiota bacterium | reverse complement strand
GGAAGAGAAGAAGCAAGCGGCTCGCCAGGTTCCTCGCCATTGCCGCGCTGGTGTGCGCGGCCGGTCTTGCCGCATGCAAAGTGTGGCTGGATGCGGCGTACTTCGACGGCTACGACCCAAACGCACCCTTGAACTTCGAGGTGGCCCTGGTCGAGGAAAGACAGGCTTACACGTGGACGAAATTCTACTACACAGGCGCACGGGGCGATCGCGTCCCGGCTGTGATGGCGACCCCAAAGAATGCCCCCGGTCCGCTGCCTTGCGTGGTGTTCCTGCACGGGATCGGGAACGACAAGGAGTTCATGGCGCGGCGCAAACTCGATGTGCCATTCGTCCAGGCCGGATTCGCGTTCGTCTGTTTCGACCAATTGATGCGGGGCGAGCGGAAAGTGAAGGGCGGACTCGCGGGGCTCGAGGCCTTTCGCGTCCGGGCTTCGCGAACCGTCAACGACACCCGGCGCCTGATCGATTACCTGGTCACCCGACCCGACATCGCGACCAACCGCATCTACCTCTGCGGGGCGAGCTACGGCGCCATGACGGGGAGCACCGCTACGGCCTTTGACGAGCGCATCCGCGCCGCCGTGCTGGTCTATGGGGGCGGACGCATGGTCTGCTTGCTCTCCTCGCCCACCGTGATCGAGGCCGCGGGGAAGTGGCGCCATCTTCTGTGGCTGCCAGCCTGGTACTTCACCAGCGTCTGGGACCCGGTCAGATATGCCGGCGCCATCGCCCCCAGACCGGTCCTGATCCAGAACGGCAAGGCGGACACGGTGATCCCGCCCGCGTGCGCCCGCGCCCTCCAGGAAGCAGCCCGAGAACCCAAGACCATCCAATGGTACGACGGGGATCACCTGGGCAAGACGCGCGACTTGGACCTCCCGACCGTCAACGCCGTTCTGGCCGAAGCGGTCAGCTTTCTCGATCGCGAGGATGCCCTTGGCCGCCCGCCGAAACGCGAGAGTCAGGGCGCATTCTAAGTCACGTTGCCCACGCACTCGAGCAACGCAGCAGCACACTCGACCGCATCGCCTCAGAAAATTGAAAGCCGGCCGCCCCGCGGGCGCCGGCTTGATCGGATCGCCAACTTGAGTTGGCCAATTATGGAACAACGCTGAATCCGGTCTGGTTGATGGCTGCGAGCACCTGGTCGCGCGAGACTTTCTTCGGATCGAACGACACAACCGCCCGGCCGCTCTGGTGACAGACGCCCTCCGCCTTCGCGCCCTTCACGCCGGCAACAGCCTGGGTCACCTTCGCCGAGCAATCCTCGCACTTCAGTCCGTTGACCCTCACGGTCAGGACCTCTTTCTCAACCTTCAACCCCGTTTGCTCGATCGCCGCCACCAATTGCGCGTCCTTCACCCGCTTCGCATCAATGGCCATCACGGCCTTGCCCGACTTCGCGCACACCTTCGGCTCGACCACGCCGTCCAAACCGGCAACCGCCTTCGTCACCTTGGCCGCCTGGTCCGGGCACGTCAGGCCCGTCAGCGTGTACTCGACCTTGGTCAGCTTGTCGCATTTCGAGTCGGCGCACGACGCCTTGGCGGCACTGCTCGCCGGGCATGGACACGCCTCGGCGCAACTGGCCGGACAGGCCTTCGCACAGGCCTCGGCACACTCGGTCTTGCACTCGCCCGCAATCACGGCCAGCGGAACCGCCGCCGCAATGCCCAACGCCGCCACGAACTTCATCATTTTGTTCATAGGATTCCTTTCCAGGTTGCTCATTGATTGACTTGTCCTGTGACTGGTCACGGCCGCCAGACTCGGGCTCGAACCGCCGAACCCCATCCCGCCGCACGACCATTCCATCATCTCATTATCATCATAACTCTAAAGACTGGTAAAATGAGGGGTGTTCATGGTATTGTCAAGTCACTCTAACCAAAAAATGTCGAAGGCCTGCGCCTGCATGGTGCGGGCCGAGTCCTGGAACCTGAGATGCCGGATCGAATCCCATTCGAGGACATCGAGCAGATGCTCGGCGCGGTGCGCGCATTGGGACTCAAGGTCGTGGTGTCGGAATTGGACATCGATGTCGTGCAGCGGTGGCAATGGTGGGCGGACGGCGGCAAACGGCGCAAGGAACTGGCGCGTTCATTTGTCAACTATTTAGATGCGACCCCATTGTCTTTCCAACTATTTAGATGCGACCCCATTGTCTTTCCGGCGCCATGGGTCATCGCACGATGCCATGCCGCCTTGCACTGACTTGAAATGATCATCGCCCCGCAGACCATCAGTATACACTCGAGGCGCTGAATGGCCCGATCACTGAGAATACCGGTGACGGATGCCTGCAATGCTGTGACCATCCGCATGCAACAGACTCGAATATGCGCTCGGTAAATCTCGAAGCGGGCCGGCCCACGGTCGACGAGGCGCGGCGACGGTTGCTTGCGGCCATCGATGCCGCCCGCAAGAGCCGCATCCGCGTGGTCAAGGTGATCCACGGATGGGGTTCGAGCGGCGAGGGCGGCGCGCTGGGACCGGCCATCCGCAGGTCCCTCCGGCTGCGGGTCAAGGAAGGCCGGGCGGTGGCTGTCGTGCCTGGGGAACGGTTCTCGTCGGACACCGCCGAGGGACGGGAACTTCTGCGCCGCCACCCCTCGCTGCACTCGGATCGGGACTTCAACCGCGCCAACCCCGGCATCACAATCGTCGAGCTTGCCCCTTGAAACCGGCGCGGCCGGGGCCGGTGCGGAGTCGCCTATTGGTTCCTGCCGAGCGCCGGCGACTTCGGGCCGGAGGGAGAGGCCTGTCCTGAGACAAAGCGAAGCGAAGCACGGGGGCGGTCCGTGATGCCTGGGACTTGGACTGGTCTGAGTCAGCGCCTCGCCAAACAGAGGATGCGTTTGAAGTCGCGCAGGAAGACCTGGCCGTCGCTGATGGCGGGCGAGGCGTAGCAGTTCTCGGCCAGTTCGTACTGCGCGACGCGCTCGAATTGCGGGCCGGGTTTGATCACGTTCACCTGGCCGTCATCGTTGATGAAGTAGACGAGTCCGCCCGCCAGAACCGGCGAAGCGTGTGTCCGCCCCAATCTCTCCTGCCAGAGCACGGTGCCCGAGGCCGCCTCGTAGCAGAAAGCGACCCCTGCATTGTTGACGCTCAGCAGGCAGTCCCCGGCGACGATCATGGAAGGAACATAAGGCGCGCCCTTGGTGTCGCGCCACGCGACGTGGGTTTGGGTGACGTCACCGCGACCGTCGGGCCGAATGGCCAGGAGGACTTGCCGAGGCCAACTGCTGCTGATGAAGACCAGTCCGGCTCGCGCGCTGTAAACGGGCGTGGCCACGAATTCCTCCGACGGGCCATCGACGGTCCAGAGCGATTCGCCGGTGTCCGGGTCGAAACCGGTCACGCAGCGGTCGCCACACTCGATCATCTGCATGCGCCCGGCAAGTTCGCGGATCAGCGGCGCGCTGTAGCTGATTCCTTTGCGGGTCCGGTTGACGCGCCACAGTTCCTTGCCATCCCGCCGGTCCAATGCCACCAGGAACGAGTCGCCCTTGCTGTCGCCATTCACAATGACCTTGTCCCGGTAAAGCACCGGTTCGTTGCTGAAGCCCCAGCCCCCCTCGTGCGTGCCGGGCCGGACGAGCCAGAGCTGCTTGCCGGTTGCGGCATCGTGCGCCGCGGCGACGATTTCATCGCCGACGCGGAAGACGGCATAGACGCGCTCGCCGTCCGTGGCCGGCGTGCCTGAGGCATAGCTGTTTTCCTTGTGCAACTTCTCGAGCGGCCCCTTTACGACCGTCTGCTGCCACAGGATGTTGCCTGTGGCCCGGTCGAGGCACAGGCAAATGCGCTCCGTGGTGTCAGTCAGGGCGGTCGCGGTGAATACGCGATCGCCCCAGACGATCGGAGAGGCGTGGCCAATGCCGGGTATTTCCGTCTGCCAAACCGCATTCGTCGGATCCCAATTGACGGGAACGTTCTGCTCGATCGACGTGCCGTCCCCACGGGGACCGCGCCAGCCGGGCCAGGGCTCGGCGCAGGCGGAAGCCACAACGAGAGCGGCGAGGAGGCCTGAGGCGATGGGGGCGGCGACAATCGGTTTCATCATGGCCGCGGGATTATCAGGGAGACCCCGGCGAAGGCAAGAGCCGTTGCATGCGAACGTGGGCAGGCTCAGAGCCTCCCTCGATTCCATCGTTTTAGATGCGACCCCATTGCGATTGTCCGACCGCCGCAGCTACGCCGAGGGCAACGACGAACCCGAGAGCGCCCGGTGCGCCGCCGGGTCCGGGGAGGCATTGGTCGAGGCAGCCGTTCGCCTGCTGACGGCCCTGCGGCAGTAGCCCGCATGGTTCACAGCCTTGGATCCACAGGCTCGCTCTCCATTGCCAAGACCCCGAAGACAGCTTCATGCACCCGCCGGAGAGGTTCTTCGCGGACGAACCGCTCGAGCGACTCGATTCCCAGCGCAAACTCGCGCAGCGCCAAAGAACGCTTCGTGGAAAGCCCTCGTGAGCGCAGCCGTTCGAGGTTCTCGGTCGCCGTGTATTCCGCGCCGTAAATGATGCGCAGATACTCCCGGCCGCGACACTTGACAGCAGGCTGCACGAGGCCTCGCCGATTTCTGGCGATGAACTCCAGCGGCTTGACCACCATGCCTTCTCCGCCCCGCGCGGTCAGTTCTTCCCACCAACGAATGCCATCGGCTTCGCTGCCGGGGTCGGTCACGTCAACCACGCGGAAGGGCGTTTCGGTGAGAATGCCGCCCGCCAGCCGCCCCAGCGTCCGCATGTGCCAGTCGTGCGGCTTGTCCACGTGGACTTTTCCCTCCGTGGCGAGCAGATGGAAGGGGGCGAGCTTCAAATCGTCCACCGACTTCACCGGCCAGCAATAGCGGCGATAGGCCCGGACATAGTCCCGCACCATGTCGCGACGAGCCGTCGTCCGGGCCATGAGTTCTCCGACGTCAAGACCCCGCGCGACCGTTTGCGTCACTGCGGTTTCTTCCGCGGCCAATGTGGCGTGGGCCGCGACTCCAACTGCGGCGTATTGCTGCTTCAACAACTCCTGCGCCTTGGCCGACCAAGGCATCAACTCGCAGTCGAGGCAAAGCCAGTCGGTCTCAAACGCCTCCCAGAAGCCGGCCTTGGTGACGGCAGTCCGAACGTGGTCGAGGAACGCGCACTCCAGAGGCGGGGTGTCGAAAAACCTCCTGCCGGTGCGGGTGTAGCAGATGCCGGCGCCCTCGCCTGTCACCCCGAAGGTCCTCCGAGCGGCCTCTTCGTGTCGGCACACAACCACGACCGCGCGCGAGCCCATGTGCTTCTCTTCACAAACGACGCGCGGGACGCCGGCGTGCCGGTAATAGGCAAACGCTTCAGCCGGATGTTCGAGGAGTCCCGGCGCGTGGCTCGCCTCACACGGAGACATCGTCGGCGGGAGGTAAATCAGCCACTTGGGATTCGCTGCGAACCGGCTCATGACTTCCAGCGCGGCCGCCGCGTTCTCCTCGCGGATGGTCACGTTGCCCTGGAGACGCGTGCTGACGATGCGTTTGCCCGTGACATCGGCCAGGTCGAGCAGGTCGTCATGCTGCTGCTGTGCCGACAATGCGGGCGCCCGGTCATCGGGCGGCAGAAACGGTCTGCGAGGTTCGGCGTAGGTCAGTCTCGCGGGGACGGAGACGATTTCCTTTTCGGGATAGCGCAGGGCCGTCAGTCGCCCTCCGTAGACGCAACCGGTATCGATGTTGATGGTGCGGTTCAGCCATTCGGGTTCCGGGACGGGCGTGTGGCCATACACGACCGTGGCCGCTCCGCGATACTCAGCCGCCCAGTTGTAGCGGACGGGCAGACCAAACTCGTCCGTCTCGCCGGTCGTCTCGCCGTAAAGGGCGAACTCGCGCACCGCCCCCGACCCGCGGCCTTGCATCGCCTCCTTCATGCCCGCGTGCGCGACGACCAGCTTCCCATCGTCCAGCACGTAATGGCTCACCAGATCATCAATGAACTCCGCAGCCTGGTTGCGGAATGCCTCCGATTCGTCGGCCAGTTGTGCCAGAGACTCGGCCAGGCCGTGCGTGATCTGCGCGTCCCGCCCGCGCAGCTTGCGCACCAGTTTCGCGTCGTGATTGCCCGGGACGCACAATGCCGCGCCATGGGCCACCGCGTTCATCACCAGCTTGAGCACCTGCGGGGTCTTCGGCCCGCGGTCCACAAGATCGCCGAGGAAGACAAGCTTGCGACCGGGGGCGGGCTGAACGGTGAAGGCCGCCTGGTCCACGACGCAACCCAGTTGCCGCAGAAGTTCCACGAGTTCATCGAAGCAGCCGTGGACATCGCCGATGATGTCGAAGGGGCCGTGCTCGTGCCTCAGGTTGTTCCAGAGCGGCTGGCGCTCGATGACCACGGCATCAATGTCTTCGGACGTCCGCAGCAGATGCACATGGCGGAAACCCTCGCGCTCGAGCGCGCGCAGGGCGCGACGCAACTGCTGCGCCTGCTGCCGAATGACATGCGGGCCGAAATCCCGGTCGGGTCGGGCCCTGTTCCGGTCGTGCGCGATTCGCTCCGGCACAGCGAGCACGATGGCCACCGGCAGACAATGGAACTCACGCGCGAGTGCCACCAGCGGCTTGCGGGCCTCCGTTTGGACGTTGGTGGCGTCAATCACCGTGAGCTTGCCCGCCGCCAACCGCTTGGAGGCAATGAAGTGCATCACGGCAAAAGCGTCGTTTGTGGCGGCCTGGTTGTTTTCGTCGTCCGAGACAAGGGCGCGGCAATCGTCCGACGACAGAATCTCGGTCCGCCTGAAGTGCTTTCGGGCAAACGTGCTCTTGCCCGAGCCGGAGACGCCGATGAGCACGACAAGAGAGAGTTCGGGAATCGTGAGGGTCATGGCGTCTCCCGGAGTGCGTCTCTGGCCCGCATGGGACCCCGTTTTCGAGTGTCGGGCTTCGCGTTGGTCACAACTCCTTGAAACATGCGGTTCGAGAGAAATGGAGTTTGTCAGCCGATCTGAAACACCCCCATTTGCGTCGGCGAACCGACAGCCGGATCGTCCGGGCCGACCGGCAGATAACCGACTCGATAGCCGAAGCGCGCGGCGACGCCGTCGGCCCACGCCTGGAACTCAGCACGAGTCCACTCGAAACGGTGGTCCTTGTGGCGGAACTGTCCCGCCGGCAGCGTTTCCCAGAGGACGTTGTATTCGCGATTGGGGGTCGAGATGACGATGGCTTTCGGCCTGGCACACTCGAAGAGCACCCGCTCGAACGCCGCCAGACGCGGCGCATCGAGGTGTTCGATGACTTCGACAACGGCGGCAGCGTCAAAGCCGGCCAGACGTCGGTCGCGGTAGATGAGCGAGCCGTGCAACAGACGCAGCCGCTGCTTTTGCGCCGGCGGCAGGCGGTCGTAATGCAGCCGGTCGCGAGCCATATCGAGCGCCCGATGCGACACGTCCATGCCGACGATCTCAGTGAACTGTCTTTCCTTGAGCAGGGTCTGGAGCAGGCGGCCCTCACCGCAGCCAAGGTCAAGAACGCGATTCGCGCCCGTGCTTTTCAGAGCGGCCAGCACCGCGCCGAGACGTTGCTCGTTCAGGCTCAAGCTCTGCTCGATGGCCTCTTCCTCGCGCGCATGGGACTCGGCGGCTGAATCGGGATCGGGCTCGCTTTCATCTGCCAGTCGCGCCAGGGCACTATCCACGAGCTTGCGCTGGTGCTTGAGATAGCGGCGGGTGATGGCTTCGCGCGCCGGATGCGAGGACAGCCAGCCTTCGCCATGACGGAGGAGTTTCTCGACCTCGTCGTCGCCAACCCAGTAGTGCTTGTCGTTGTCCAGCACCGGCACGAGAACGTAGAGATGGGTCAGGACGGCGCGCAGCGGCAGCAGAGCCTCCAACTCGACCTGGAAATACGAGCTGTCGCCCCACTCCGGGAATGTCTCGTCCAGCGGCAGACGACGCGCAGCCGCTCGGTAGCCAAGGGGCTCGAAGAGGTCACGCAGGAACTTCTCGCCGCCCCGGCACGGCAACGCCGCGAGGTTCACGCGCAGCGGCAAGGGCGTATCGACCAGTTCAGGGCGTTCCCTGCTCCTGCCGGAAAGAGCGCTCCCGAAGACATCGGCAATCGCCACACTCAGAAACGAGGACGCGGCATAGGGACGGTCGTTGACGTATTGCTCGAGGGCGCCACCTTCGCCCGCCGGCCCCCGACGGTTGCGCACCAGACCGACCGGATCGACTTCAACAAGCAGCGCGACCGTGCATCGCTCCAGCGCGGCCTCGGGATAGAAGACATGGGCCGTTCCGAACGAAAGGCTGAACGACTGCGGGCGGGCCGGGTTCTTGCGGAGCAGATAACCGAGGTCCGTCGCCGGGCGGTGTGTTGTGGTCAGCGTGAGCAACATGGCCGCGGGAACCTCAGGCGCCGATGCGCATTTTCACCTGTTGAGAGAGCGTGAGGAAAGACACAGGGACTTCAGCCGCCCGTTTCTCAACTCGCTCGTGCCCGCCCCACGACGTTCGTGCGTTCCACGGCCAGAGGGGCCGGCGGTGCGGCCAGGCAAAGCCGCTTTCGCAGCGGCATCGAAAACGGTCGGCGGTTCTCGGTTGGCATGGTTTGTTTGTGAACTCGGGGTTGCAGCATAGCCACAAACCCGTGGCCGTCGCCAGCACAGTTTCCAGGAATGGCCGCGCCATGCCCGGGCGCTCCTCCAACAGGATTTCATGTGTCAACACCACGGAGCCGGGCTCCCTCCTGGCGAAGCTCCCACACTGGCGCGCGAGTTGTCGGCGAAGGTGAGCGAGAGCCTTCTGGGGTTGTGCCAAGCGCCGATCCTGGAAGCGCGATGGGGCAAGCCTCTGGACCGCCTCCCTGGCGCGCTTCGCTTGGCGCAGGGAGGCGTGCGCTTCAGCGCCCCCTTTCCATGTCGAGGTCTGTGGAGAACCGGCCTCGGTCGGCGGGGCGCGGGCGCAATCGAGGAGTGCGCCCGCGCCGATGCGACGGTCATAATCTCGAGCCTCGATAGAACCTGGGACCGCCCGCCGCCAGCGGGTCGACGGTAATCGTGCTCTCGGGCAGGCGGGTGTACGGGCCGGTGACAACCTCCGCCACTTCGAGCGTGCCGTCTGTGGCGATGGTCAACTGCCCGTTGGGCGTCCTGGTCAGGCTGATCGTTGGCGGCGCCGCCAGCTTGAGCACTTCGAGGGTGAAGCCGTCGAGGATGGCGTTCACGTCCGTGAGGTCCGGACGCGGTGCGGCGGCGGCATCGAGGACGACCCAGAGGCTGTCGCGCGGGGTGGTGAATTCGAAAGACACCATCGCCCCGGCGGCGGTGTTGTTGACGCCGCCCTGGATTTCATTGGGAACGAAGTTCTCGGCGATCACGAGGCCGTCCGCGTAGACATTGAAACCGCGGGGGGCGCAGCACTGCTCGTAGAAGAACATCTGCATCTTGTAGGTGCTTCCAGGAACCAAACCGGTCAATCGGATCGAGACGATCGGCGCGTAGCGGATCGACTGGGTGACTTTCTCGAGCACATTGTCCGCGGGGCTGTCCCCGTAGTTGGGGGTGTCCCAATTGGGCAGGTTGTCGACGGCCGTGATGGTGACGCCCGGCACTGTCTCGGCGGTGAAGTCGGCATCGTATGCCTTGCCCGCCGCGCCGGCTGTGCTGACGTTGACCGCGTAGAGGAAGTTCCCCTGGAAATCCACGCCGTCGGTCGGGTTACTCATCGCATCGAAGCCCTCGCCCGGATCGCCGCCGGTGAACCGCTCGATCTTGATGTGACTGAACGCCGCCGGCAGATCGAGCGGGTTGGTCCCCGCCGCCACCTCGTCGGCGTCACTGAGACCATCGTCGTCCGTGTCCCGCTTGAGCGGGTTGGTTTTGTGCATCTTGAGTTCGTCGCCGTCCTTGAGGCCATCGCCGTCGGTGTCCGCCCGGCCGGGGTCCGTGCCGTGGGTCTTGATCTCCTCGGCGTCCGTGAGACCGTCCTTGTCGGGATCGGCCTTTGCCGGGTTGGTGTAGCTGATGAACTCCTCGGTGTTGGTGAGGGTGTCTGCGTCGGGGTCGCCGTTGCCGTTCTGGGTCAGGTTGCCGAAGGCGTCCATCTCCCAGGCGTCCGGCAAGCCATCGCTGTCGGTGTCCGAGGCGGCGCTGATGAGTTCAAGCGTCACCGCCTGGAGGAGCGCGTTATGGTCGGTGATTTCCGGCGTGGTGACGCCACGGCCATCGAGCACGGCGGTGACGAGGTTGCTGCGGGCGACGAATGTGTGGGCGACGACGACGCCCGAGGTCTTGGTGTAGCCGCCTTGGTAGAGGGGCAGGTTGAAGTCGTCGAGGAGTTGACGGCTGTCGACGAAGACGTCCCAGCCGCGGGCCCAGCCTTCCTCGGCGCTGACAAGCTGGAGTTTGTACACAGCGCCCACTTCGAGCAGGCCGAGTTCCACGACGACATTGGGCTGGGCGGCGCTGGCGGCGTCACTCCAGCGGATCGTGTTCATGAACAGCTCGATCAGGTCGTCGTTCATGCTGTCGCCAAAACTCGGGTCCGGATGCCAGTTCACGGCCCGGTTCCCGGCCGTGATGGCGACGCCTTCGACGTACGGGGGCAGGGGGACTTCAGCGCTGTAGTAATCCAGGTCTGGGACGAAGTTCGCGTCCCGAATCGGGCCGACGGGGTCGGCTGTGCCCAGGTGGATCGCATAGAGGAAGGTGCCATCAAGATCGAGACCTTCGCCGGCATCGCCGCCGGTGAACATGCGGATCTGGGTGGCGGTTTTGACGCTGTCCTTATCAAGCGGGTCGGTGAGCAGAGTGAGTTCATCGCAGTCGTTGACGCCATCGCTGTCGGTGTCGGCTTTGAGAGGGTCGGTCTTGGCCACGTTGATCTCCTTGGCATCCCCGAGCCGGTCGCCGTCGGTGTCGGCCGAGGCTGGGTTCGTTCCATGGGTCTTGACCTCGGCGGCGTCGCCCAGTCCATCGCCATCGGTGTCGGGATTGGCGGGATTGCTGCCGGCGGTCACTTCCTCCTTGTCGTTGAGACCGTCGTTGTCGGTGTCTGGTTTGGTCGGATCGCTTTGGGCATTGAACTCGCCCAGGTTGTCCAAACCGTCCCCGTCCGGATCGGTTGTCCCTGATTCGGCGGAAATGTCGCCAAAGTACTCGACTTCCCAGGGATCGGACAGGCCGTCGCCGTCGCTGTCCGTGGCTTCGGCGACTTCTTCGAGTGTGACGGCGCTCAGGATGGCGTTGTGGTCGGTGTAGGCCGGGGTGGTGGTCCCGGCGCCATTGACGGTCAGCAGGAGCGTGTCGGTGGTGGCGATGAAGCTGTAGGCGATGACCGCGCCGCTCCGCTGGTTGTTGATCCCGCCGTGAATCACGTAAGGCGCGAACTCAT
>DAOOQY010000065.1:0-11423 GCA_035389025.1 Verrucomicrobiota bacterium | reverse complement strand
AGATTGCCCTGGCCGATTCCCAGCCAGGCGAGCGCGCCGATCAAGACGCTTTGGGATATGTTCCTTGTTTTCATAAGACTCTGGTCTTCAAACGTTATGACTGCAACGAGCCCAACAAACTCTTGTCACAAACTGGATTAGACAAATGCAACTCTGACCTCACTCCGAGGGATGTCAAGCCCGAGAACAGCCCGAGACCGGTCCACGAGACTCTTGGTTACCTTTCTGGGCGCGGTTTTGCCACAGCCCGGACATCAAACTCCGCGGAGCTTTGTGAAACATCCGGGCTAAGGGTCTGTGCCTCGGTGCGGGTCCGATCGAGCGTCCGCCACAGCGCATGGCACTTGTCTTTCGCTCCCGGCCTTTTACCCTCGGCGTCATGGAACTGTCGGAGGGACTGCGGGAAGTGCAGGAGCGGATTGCGCAAGCGTGCCGCCGCGGCGGGCGGGAGGCGTCCGAGGTGACGCTTGTGGCCGTGACGAAAGGCCAGCCGCCCGAGGTGGTGCGTGCGGCGGCCAGTCTGGGGCTCGATCTCTTCGGCGAGAACAAGGTTCAGGAGGCCAAAGGCAAGATTGCGCTCTGTCCGGCGCGGCTGCGCTGGCACATGATTGGCCATCTGCAAACCAACAAGGCTCGCGATGCGGTTCACTTCTTCGAGATGATCCAGAGCATCGACAGCCTGCGTCTGGCTGAGGAGGTGAATCGGTGCGCCGAGAAGGCGGGCAGGACAATGCCGGTCCTGATCGAGGTCAATGTGGCCGGAGAAGCGTCCAAGTTCGGCTATCGGCCCGAGACCTTGCTGGCGGAGTTCGATCGGCTCAACGGGCAGAGGCGACTCGAAATCCACGGCCTGATGACCATGGCCCCCTGGGCGCCCGATCCGGAGAAGGTCCGTCCTGTGTTTCGCCGATTGCGCGAACTCAAAGGCGAATGCGAAGCGCGGCTGGGTGCGCCCCTCGAACATCTGAGCATGGGCATGAGCAGCGATTTCGAGGTCGCCATCGAGGAAGGGGCGACGATCGTGAGGGTCGGGACCGCAATCTTCGGCGACCGCCGCCGAAGCGCGCACGAGTGACGACAGGCCGCGCGTGAAGACGCGCGATGACGGGCGTCTTTTGGAGACGCTTTGGTGTTCTGAGTTCTCGGGACGGGCCGGATGCGAATCCGGCCTTCGTTCTTTTCAGGGCACGCCTTGGGGAGGCGCGTTCGTGGTTTGGGGAGCGCCTGGGGAGGAGAACACACCGCGGATGGTCTGCACGGGCCGTAGGATTGGCTGCAGGAATCGCGGGACCAGGAGCGGTTCGAGTTCCGGTTTGCCGAGGGTGCCGCTGATGCGGAAGATGAGGGCTTTGGACACCGGGGCGAAGAGGATGTTGAGGAGCGGGCCGATCAGAGGCGCGCCCGGAATGACCTCCGCCTCGACGCGGGCGCGGACGTTCCATTTGAAGTCCAGCGTGCCGCGGTAGGCGAGCCGGGCGGGCTGGGCCGCGATTTCGAGGTCGTCGGTGTGGATGACGCTGTTGGTGATGACGAAGGAGCCAGTGGCGGCGCGCGCCCGGTTGTTTCCCAGGCCGGGAACCAGGGCGTTGAGCACCGGCGACAACACGCTGAGGATCGGCAAATCCCAGAGCAAGCCGTCGCGCATCGAAACGCGCCCGGAGCCGTTCCAGCTCCCCCAGTCCGCGCTGTTGGCGTGCTTCAGCTCGAAACCGCCCTGGGCGATCCCCTCGATGCGATTGGTGGTGTCGATGGTGTCCAACACCAGCGGCTGGAGGTTCAGATTGGTGACCGCGGCGCGGAACGCGAGATCGGCGCTTCCGTCGGGTCGGAGATTCGCCTGGAGCTGGCCCTCGAGGCGGCCTTCGTAAAAGTCGCACACGACGTTGGTGAGTGTCACGCGCTCGCCTTCCCAGTGCACCTGGCCGTCGATCTGCGGAATGTTGAAGCGCCAGAAGTGGAACGGCCCGCCTGTGACGGAGAACCGCATGTCGGCGTCGTCCATTGCGCCCCGGATGGGCACGCGCCCGTCGGCGCGAATCCGCGGCGGGCGGTCGAAGCGATAGGGCCGCAGGGTTTCGACCAGGTTCGAGCCGATGACGCGGGCGAATCGCATCGGATCGAGTTGGGCCTCGGCGTTGGTCACATAGGCGCGCGATTCGACGAAATCAACGCCCACGCCCGGGGCGCGTATCCACTCCGCGCCCGTGCGCAGTGCGACAGCGCTCGCCGACAGAAACCGGCCCGCCATTCGAACATCCGCTCGCAGTTCATCGATCGACTCGCCGCGAAAAGTGAAATTGGTGACGATTCCGCCGAGGGCGAAGCTGACTTCCTTGTCGGGACCCCAGCGGCCCCAGACCTCACCGGACACGGCCGCCGGCCCCGTGAAATCGAACGCCGAGAGCAGGCGCGGGGCGTCGCGATTGATGGCGGCGCCGGTGCCTTTGGGATCGAGGTTCGCGCGCAGGCGCCAGCGGAACTCCTGGGTGAGCGTGTGCAGGTCGTAGGCAAGGTCCGCGTCACCCTCGGGCCGCACCACATGGAAATCGCGCAGGCGCAGAATCTGATTGGACAAACTCAGGGAGAGCGCCCCCCGGTCAATGAGCACACCGCGGTACGACGTGTTCTCGCCCTCGATGCGACCCTCGGCCGACACGTGGGGAAGAGCCCGGCGCGCCCAGTCCGGGTCGCGATCGCCCGATACGGGCAGCAGGGCGCGCACACGCGCATTGACGCGCGGGGGGCGCTCCCACTGGAACTGATCAAGCCATCGGGACGGGCGCTCACCCGCAAGCGCCGCCACGGCATGCGGATCGAAGTCCGAGACGAGCTGCGCCCCGACTTCCCCGGTCGCCACGTCCAGGCGCGCCGCGGACACTTCGAGAAATCCGCCGTAGAGCCCGGCCCGCAAGCTCGCGACGCCCAGACACGGCGCTTTCCAATCGCCCGCCCCGGTCACGTTTTCGATCGTCAGTGGCTGAGCCAGGCGCTGGGACTGCAGGTTCGTCGCCGCGATCCGCCACGCGCCCTCGATCCGGTTCAATGCCTCCCAACCGCGTCGTGAGCCTGTCGCCGTGGCGCGCAGGCCGCCGCCCCCAGCCGGGTCCGGAACGGGCCGCAGACGAGCCTCGAGATGCGCCACCCCGATCTTGACCGGCGGGGTATCGACGGCCTCGATGCTCGCCTCGAGGTCGACCGGGGCCGACAGCAGGCCAGCCAGCGAGTGTTCGAGTGTGGCGGCGCCTCGGCTCGTGCGGATGCCGCCCCACGGGGCCGTGCATGCTTGGGCATCCAGTGTCAGGCTTGTCCGCCACTCGGGGGCGTCCGCGCGAAGGCGGTCGGAATGGCCCGCCAGGCGGATGCCATCGAAGGAGGCCCAGGGCGCCTGGGCCTCACGCGCGACAACCTCCCAATCGACCCGGGCGGGGATGGGGTTGGTCGCCTGAAGGTCCATGCGCGCGCCAAACTCCGCGTGTCGCAGACTGCCCCAAGACCCGCCGGCGGCGTCGGCTGTGATGCGCGCGACCAGCCGCCAGGCGCCGGCCGACGGACGGGACTCGTTGGTGCTCAGTTCGATGCTGCAGCGCAGATTCTGAACGCTCAATTGCGGCGACTCGGCGCCATCGGCTTTCCCCTTGAACTCGGCGGCGAACGAGTCCGCGTGCCGGGCGTCGCCGCGAAACCGCAGCCTGAACTCCGGGGCCCCGGCCAGGCGCAGGCTCTTTCGGAATTCGGCCAAGCGCCGAAGCGGCGCGCGCCAGGGCGGGGTGGGGTCCGGTCGCTCCCGGTTATCGAGCGTGCGGAGCCACTCGATGATGTCGTGTGCGTTGGTGATGACGCCGCTGGCCTGAATGGTTGCCCCCAGGAATGAGGCTTCGAGATTCTCGATCTCACAGGTGCCGCCCGGCAGGAACCGGATGGCGGCGCTCACTCCCTCGATCGAGAATTCGTCGGGTGTCTGGCCGGGTTCATGCAAGGGAACAGAGAGATGACCGTCGAGGATTCGCAGGGAGTCCAACTCGACCTGGCGCGAGCGCATCAGGCGGCCCCAATGCGGGTCGACAACAACCTCGGCGGCCCGGGCGCGGAGTCCGACGGCGTTGGCGAGCGGGCGCAGGGCGGCGTTTTGGGCGACCAGGCCGCGATGCCAGTGCCAGGCGAGCCGCTCGCACTCGAAGTCGACCCCGCGGCGGCGCAGTTCGGAGAGCAGCGGCCCTTTGCAGAAGCCGGGCAGGCCGACGCGCGTCACATAGAGCAAGGCCAACAGCAGGGCGAGGACGAGGAAAAACAACCCGTAGCGACACCACCGAAGGGCGCGGCGGAGGAAACGCCATCTGCTCGTCCGCGGAGGCGTGGGCATATTAGCCGGACCCGTCCGGGAGTGTCGGCACCAAGGTCAAGTTGCCGAGGACAAACTCGTAGATCGAGCGGGGGCACTCGAAGATCACAGGGCCTTCCACACCCTCGATGGAGACGGCGGCATAGGCGGATTGGTTCGACAGGGTGCGCCGTCCGAAGCGCACTTCGAGGGTGCGGATGCGTCCATCGTCGTTGACCTCGATGGCCAGGCGATGATCGGTGGTGCCGAAGCCGAAGCGGGCGAGTTGATCGTCGCCGCGGGCCACCCATCGGTCGGCCCGCAATTGGCCGAGTCGATACGCCGCCTCTTCGAGGCTGACCGGATTCAGCGGGGCTGTGTCGCCCGGCGCGCCCGTCCACTGCATCGGTCCGGTGCGCAGGAGCTTTCGGGTCTCGCCCAACTGGTGCACGGTGATGCTGACCATCTGGTTGGTGCCAAGATTCCAAATCCGGCGGTCGCGCAGTTCGAACGCGGCGCGCGGCAGGCGGTTGTTGTCGATGATCGTGACGACGGCGCTGTCCAGCGCGCGCCGCGCGTAGTGCTTGAACCCGGTCGGGTTCCCGAAGCCAACCTGGGCCAGCACCTGGTTGGTGGGCGCTGCCCCGGCGCCCGCCACGGTGGTTTGGAGGACGTACTGCCGCCGCGGCGGGTCGAGGCCGTACGGGACGAAATCGGTCGTCACCTCGCGTTCGAATTCGAGGAATTCGAGTTCGGCCAGGTTCTGCAGCATCTCGAGCACAAGCACCGAGTCCGCGGCGGCGGGGAAGGGCGCGACGATCTGCCAGGTGCCGTTGGTTTGCCGTTCGAGGGTGAACGGGCCATCCGCCATCCCCTCGATGCGCGTCACGGCGTTCGGATCGAACACCATCATCCGGCGGTCGCAGAACTCGCGGAAACTGGCCAGCCACGGCGCCAGACTCGATCGAGCGACGGCGACCACGTTGGTATGCTCCATGCGCCGCACGAAGAGTTGGTCGGGCGCGTTGGCCGGGCTCCTGCCGATTTGCAGCGCCAGAATGTCATTGGTCCCCTGACTGAACACCAACTCGCGGTCCGGGGGTTGAAGACCGTAGGGCTCGACGTCCGCCCGCGGGTCGTCGGTGACGAATTGGATCACCCGGGCCAGTTCGATTTGGTCGAGCAGGAGGTCCAGACGCGCATTGTTCGCCCGCGTCGAGAGGGGGCGCACCATCTGCCACACGCGATTCGAGGGGCTCCGCACCAGCTCGAACCCGTTGGTGATCGGACGCACCTGGAGCCGGTCGAACGTGTGCCTGGCCAGCCGCACCAGGGCCGTGTCCCGCCATTCGTCAACCCCGCCGGGGAGTGTCTTGAGCACCGCGCCATCGACGGTGTAGAGCCCGCCGCGCCCGGCCACTTGCGCGTAAATCTGGCCGCCCAGCGCCGTGGGCGCGCCGAGCCGCAGTTCGATGGGGCGGTCGCCCTGCTGGATGGCGATGCCAACGGCCGGAGGGTCGAAGCCGAATGCGGCCAGGCCGTTGGTGTGCGCCAGGAGTTCCTCCGCCGTGACACGCCCCTGCCACCGCAAGTCCCGCAAGGCCGTCAGCAACCGATCCACCCCGGCCGGTTGCGCCGGATAGCGGAGCGGGCCGCGGAATTCCCAGCCGTCCTGCACCCGTTCGAGGCGGATGGCCGGATTCGTTGCCCCGCTCAAGGTCAACGCCGTCACCTCCGCCGTCACGAGTTCGGGCAACAGCCGCGCGGCCCGTTCGGTCCGACGCGCGGTGTCGTCGGTGCGGCGCTCGAACAGGACGATGAAGGCGGCGAGGGCGACGGCCAGAAACAGCAGCCAGCGTGTGGTCTTTGCGTTCATGCGAGCTAGCGACGCCGACGCCACCAGACCAGCAGCCCGATCAGAAGCGGGGTGCCGGGAAGGACGGCCAGAAGAATCCAGCGCAACTGGACCACTTGGGACTGGGACAGAAGAACGCTGTGCTCCTTGATCGGGCGCGGGGCGAGACCGGACAGGTGTTGGGGACGGTCCAGCAGCCAATTCACCGCCAGACTCGCAAACTCGATATTGGCGGCCGACTTCATGATCGTTTCGTTGGCCAGAAAGATCGATTCTCCCACCACGACGAGCCGGGTCGAGTTCCGATCCGCCGCCACGCCCTGGATGCTCCCCTTCTCGACCGCGACGGCCAACGGGATCACCCCGCGCTGGTCTCGCGCCGGGTTGAACTCGGGCAGACCGCTCGAGAGCCCCTCGCTCTCCGTGCGGCCTCCCACGCTGGTGCTCACCAGCGGCTCCACCTTGGGGGCGTCTCCAGCCGCACCTCCAACGCGCAGCGGCGCCACGGAGCGCGGGACGAGGAGATAGACCGTGTGACCCCGCATCGGACGCACGATCGGATGGTTCGAGAAATTGGTCGCAAGAATGCCGCCTCCACGCACCGCGTTGCTCGGATCCAGAGCCAGGTCGTCGCCGACAGCCACGCCCCATCCGGCCAGGAAGCGCTCCAAACCGGTCTGGGCATACCCAGACTGATAGAAACTCAGCAGTGCCAACATCCGCCCCCCGGTGTCGAGATAGCGTCCGATCTTCTCCAGCGCGGTGGGGTCGATGCGGCTGCGCGGCCCGGCCAGCACGAGCAGTTCGCAGTCCTCCGGCACCTCGGCGTCGCCCACCAGCCGCAACGTCGCCGTGGCGATGTTCTTCTGCTGGAGCAGGCGGGTGAACTGCGAGTAGCCGAACCGGGTCTCGATACTAGTCGGATCGTGCTCTCCGTGGCCCTGCAGAAAGTAGACCTTGGGGCTCCGCCCCTCGATCAGGCTGGCCAGGGCGTCGGTGAAGAGCGATTCGCCCTTGAACCCGACGCGGCGAACCTCCTTCCCGCCCGCCAGGAGACCGCTGATGTCGTACTCGGACAGTTCGACGGCCCGCACGATGCGCGTGCGCCCTTCGCGTTCAAAAACCACCAAGTCCGAGTCCTCGGGCGACAACTGGAGGCGCGCGGCGGTCGTCTGCGCCAACTGCACGTCGCGGTCGTAGTCGATGGTCTCGATCCTCAGGCGCGGACACGCGTAGCCGTATTCCTTGAGCAGGCCCGTCACGGGCGAATGCAGGGTGTTGTCCCGGCTGAAGAGAATCGTCACCTTGACCTCGTTGGTGATCGCAGCCAACACCTGCCGGGTGGGGAGGGAGAGTTGATACCGCTCATCCTCCGCCCAGAGGAAACGGCGGAAATGACGGGCGGCGAGATAATTGGCCATCCCGAGCAAGGCCGCGAGAGCCAGGAGGGCCAGGGCCACGTTCAACGCGATTCGAAAGCGGCTGGCGGACGAGAAGCTCTCGGTTGGGTCGGAGGGATGCGGCATCTTATTTCCAACGGCGGCTCTCGACCACCTTGACATTGAGAAACAACACAAACGCCACCAGGCTCAGGTGAAAGACCAGCGGACGCGTGTCCACCACGCCGCGCACGAAATCCTCCATGTGTCCGAATACGGAGACATAATTCACCACCGTGGCCAGGCTGCCGGGCTGGGTGCCGATGCTGAATTGGAGGAAGCTGAAGAGAAACAGGGCGAGTCCGGCGCCAAAACTCATCGTCGCCGCAACGATCTGGCTGCGGGTGAGGGCGGAGGCCAGGCAGCCCATGGCCAGGTAGCTGCTGCCGATCAGGAGGATGCCCCCGAACGTGCTGGCGGTCGTCCACCACTCGAACCGTTCGCCGGGCGAGGCGTAGTGATGCACCAGTTGCAGCACCCCCAAAAGCGGCGCGATCGCCACGGCAAAGAACATCCAGGCCGCGGCGAACTTGGCCACAACCACCTGGACATCGCCCACCGGGGTCGTCATGAGCGTCTCGTACGTGCCTGAGAACTTCTCGAGCGCAAACAAGCGCATCGTGATCACCGGCGTCGGCACCACGAGCAGAATCAGCCAGAAAAACGGCGACCCGAAAAACAACTCCGTCAGCGGCATGTGGATGGTGTCATTGTTGACCGCCTCGATGATGTCGACGAAGCTGACGCCGGTCAGGAAGAGCATGGCCGCAATAACCAGGTAGCCTCCCAGCCCGCTGAAGAAGCTGCTCAGTTCACGCCGGATCAGGGTGATCAGGACGCGCATCAGAGGTTCTCCTCCTCCTCCTCCTCCCCCCGGTCGGCGCGGGTGACATGGACGAAGATGTCTTCGAGCGAGTGCCGGCTGTGCGTCAGTTCCCGCAGGCGCCACCCCCGCGCCAGCACCGTCTCGAAAACCCGCACACGCAAATCCACTCCGTGCTGGGGCGTGAGGGCGCAGCGACAGTACAGACCGTCGGAAGGCGTCACGTCGAAGTGCTCGACCCCCTCCATTCCGTCCCAGCAGGCGGCCAGTTCCTGCGGGTCGGCCGCGATCTCCGCCACCACCTGTCCGGAGTCGCTCATCCGGCGTTGCAGGTTCTCCGTCGTGTCCGCGGCCAGGACTCGTCCGCCGTGCAGAATGAGGACCCGGTGACACGTCATCTCGACTTCGGGGAGGATGTGCGACGAGAGCAGAACCGTCCGGTGGCGCCCCAGTTCCTTGATCAACTGCCGCACAGCGCGGATTTGGTGCGGGTCGAGGCCGATGGTGGGTTCGTCGAGAATGATGAGATCGGGCTCATGGACCAGGGCATCGGCCAGCCCCACCCGCTGCCGGAAACCTTTGGACAACGTGCCGATGATCTTCCATCCCACTTCGGACAATCCGCATTGGTCCATCACGACGCTGACCCGATCCCGGCTCTCGGCGATGCCCAGTCCCTTGAGCCGCGCCCGGAACTTGAGGTACTCGCGCACGCGCATGTCCGGGTGCAGCGGGTTGTTCTCGGGCATGTACCCGATGCGCCGACGCACGCTGTCGGCCTCGCGAAACACGTCGAGACCGGCAATCCGGGCGGTGCCGGAGGTCGCCGGCATGAAACAGGCCAGGATGCGCATGATTGTGCTCTTGCCCGCGCCGTTGGGACCCAGCAGACCCACGATCTCGCCCCGGCAGACGCTGAACGAGATTCGATCAATCGCGGCATGTCGTCCATACCGCTTCGTCAAATCTTCCACTTCAATCATCGGTTCCTGGCTGCTCATCGACTGTTCAGGCGCTCGAACCCGGGCCCGGAGCGGCCCTGCAAACCTGCTATTGAACCTGCAACGCAATCTCGAGGCTCTCCCACACCAACACCATGCCCCGCCGGCGCTGCACCAGAACTTCGAGCCCAACGGTCTCGCCTTTCTTCTTGCCGTACAAGTATTTTGCTGACTCGACGACGCCTTCCGGGGCCCGGCCATCCACGGCGACGATAATGGCGCCTCGCGACAGTCGGGCCTCGGATGCCGGGCCCGTACGATCCACATCGGCGATCACCAGGCCCGCGTTGGCCGCCAGCCCCAGCCGCCCCGACAGATCCGGTGTGATCTCCTGGACGGTCAACCCCAGTTTCCGGCGGATCAGAGCCGCGTTGAAAACGGCGCTGGCGCGCACCATCCGCAGCGTCACCGACCGACGGTCCGAACCGCGCCTGAGGGTCAGCGCTACGTCCCGCTCATCCCCGGCGGCGCTGAGTTCTTTGATGAAATCGAGAAAGCCGCGCGGCGCCCGTCCGTTGATTCCCACAATCATGTCGTCGGGCTTCAGACCGGCCGCCTCCGCGGGGCTCCCTGCCTCGAGCGAAGAGACTGCCAGCGTCGATCCGCCCGGCCGCACTCGGGCGCCAAACCAGTACTGGCGCAGTTCGGGCGACGCGATTTCGAGCAGGGCCTCGGTGATCCGCTTGACCGGAATGGCGAATCCGATCCCCTGGCCCTCGCGATACACCGCAATGCTCAGACCGATCAGTTCCCCGCGCAGGTTGATCAGGGGTCCGCCGCTGTTGCCCGGATTGATCGCGGCGTCGGTCTGCAGCCAATCCTCGAGCCCCATCGGCGTGTTTTCGAGGGCGGGGCGCCGGCTCTTGGAACTTAAGATGCCACGGCTGACCGAGCCCCCGAGGCCAAACGGATTCCCCAGGGCCAGCACCGTCTCGCCCAGGAGCAAATCGTCGTCCGCCGCGAATCGCACCGCCCGGAATCTCTCGCCCGGCCTTGCCTCGATCTTGAGCATGGCGATGTCGCTGCGGCTGCTCTCCCCAACCAGCTTCGCTTCGTACTCTCGTGAGCCCGCCTCGTCGCCGATCCGGACTCGAATCCGCGTGGCCCGGCGCACAACGTGGTCGTTGGTTATCAAATACCCGGCCTCGTCGACGATCACCCCCGAGCCCAGGCTGTATTGCGTGGTGGTGAACGGGCGCCGGCTGTGGTAAGGGGCCCAGAATTCCTGCAACAAGTCCTCGAAAGGGTCCCGCACGGAGACGATGGTTTCCGTGCTGATGTTGACCACCGCCGGCATGACCTGGGCGACCGCCTCGACCGCGGAATCCCGGCGCGCGTCCAACTCGGCCCCAAACGCGTCCGGCGACCAGACGGCCAGGGCGCCTGTCAGAATGGCCAGCATCATGCCCGCGCCGCCCGCGCGCGTTCGAACCGCGGATCCAACTGAACTCATGAAACAAACGACGTTCCGCATCGCGGGATGTTCAATCGCGGGCGGGGTCGGCTGCGCGATTGCGCCGCGCCGCGGCTTCTGGCAGACTCGGCTTCCACGTGCCAACCCCGTCCCAGAAGACCGCGCGCGAGATCGAGTTCCTGATCCGGGCCCGTTACCCCATCCTCTACCTGGTTTCGAGCGAGGAGGCCCGCGTCGAGTCGGTGATCTGTGGGATTGCCCGGCGTTGGGACAAACAGGTGTACCAATGGAGTTGCACGTCGGGTCTGATCCCGGCCGGCGTGTCGGTGCAATCGCAAAAACAGCGCCATTCCGCCACGAAGGACCCGCTGGCGGCGCTCGATCAGGTGGTCGATCAGGTCGAGCCTGCGCTGTTCATCTTCAAGGACCTCCACCCGTTCCTCGCCCGGTCCAACTACGCCGTCATCCGACGGCTCAAGGAGATCGCGCTTCACCTCAAGAACAGTCTCAAGACCATCATTCTCATCTCGCCCGTCCTCGAAGTGCCGATCGAGATCGACAAGGAAATCACGG
>DAOOQY010000064.1:0-11448 GCA_035389025.1 Verrucomicrobiota bacterium | reverse complement strand
GACGGCTCGCGGATTGCGCGCGCACTTGCGCCGGCGGCCCGATGACAGGATCGTGCCCCTCAGCCCAAAGGCGGTTCCACCGGCTCGACCGAGCCGCGCGCATGGGACCGCAGGGCGGCGGTGAAGAGCCGATGGCTCAGCGCGGCGTCGGCGGGCGTTGCGCAGCCGGCGAATGTGCGCGGCGGGGTGCGATGGACCAGTTCATGCAGGAACGCGGCCCACATCTGCAGGATCGCATCGGGGGATCCGAACTCGAAGTTGGGGCCAGTGATCGTCGGGAAGGCAGTCTCGTGCCCTGTTTGGACCGCCCCCCAGACCTGTTCGCCGCCGGCATACTCGAGGAGGTCGAGCCGTTTGGGATCGAGTGTGGAGAAGCGGGCTGATGCCTTGGTGCCGTAGACCTCGATGTACCAGGTGTTCTTGTGGCCCGGCGCGATCCGCTGGGTCTTCACGGTCCATGGAAACAGGCTGCCGGTGGCGCTGTCGCGTGTCTCGCACAGCAGGGTTGCGTTGTCCCAGGTCCGGCAGGGCGCCATTCCGCCCCGGCCATCCGGACGCTCGCGCACGATATCCGACAAGACCGCGCGGACGTTGCGCGGAATCCAGCCGGCGCGGAAGGGGAGGCAACAGACATGCAATCCCAGGTCGCCCATGCACCCGTACTCGCCATTGTGCTCGATGCGCCGCTTCCAGTTGATCGGGCGATTCGGGTCCAAATCTCCGCTATGCAGGAAGCCTGTGTTCACCTCGAGGATTTGGCCAAATGCACCGCGCTCGATTAGATCGCCGATGCGCTGAGCTCCGGGAAAGAAGACCCACTGCGAGGCGCACCGGGCGAACACGTCGGGGTGCCGTTCGAGCGCGTCGAGGATCGCCGTGTTGGCGGTCGAATCGATGCCGAAGGGTTTTTCGCCCATCAGGTGTTTCCCGGCCTGCGCGGCTGCGCAGTACACCTCGCGGTGCAGATGGTGAGGCACAGCGACATACACCGCGTCGACGGCTGGGTTGGCCAGCAGGTCGCGGTAATCGTGCGTGTATTGGGCGATGCCGGGGAAATGCCGGCGAAACCACTCGAACGCCGCAGCCCCGCGGTTGCATGCGGCAACGATCTCCGGGCGCGCGTCCGCGTCCAGCAGATGACACCACCGCGCCGTGGCACTGGCGAATTCGCGTCCCATCAACCCACATCCGATCAATCCGAAGCGAATGGTTTTCATAGGGCAAAGAGGCGAGGCGCACCGCGGTCAAGGGCAGGAGTCGGCTTGGCCTGTTCGGCGGTCGACCGCCGCTCTCCTCCGGATGATCCCGTCGATTAACCGCGCGGCATTGTCGTGAAAGATGGCCCGGATGTCTTCGGGGGCGGTCAGACCCAGGTCGGCGCAGGCCTGTTTGATCGCGCGCAAATCCTCGTACATGAAAAGGGTGTACTGCGCCTCGATCTCGGGCGCCTCACGGGACCGGTTGAAATGGAACGGGTAGCTGGTCCGATTGATGTAAGCGCGCCCGTCATACTGGCGCCGGCCCCGCATGTAACAGATCGGATTGTCCGATCCGTAAAGAACGCGCCTCGGCCCCAGGCACTCGAGGGCGATTCGGTGCGAGGCCGGATTGAGCACCGCCGACGTGTCGCAGTAGATGCCCGGGTCGTCTGCCAGGGCCGGAAGGGCCTCCCGGGCGTGCGCCTCGGTGTAGCAACGTCCCAGATGCGCAATCACAAGAATCACATTCGGATACCGCCGTCGCAGTTCCGCGATTTCGCGCAGATTGTCGGGATGCCCCAGGCGCGCCGCCTTGGGCACGTGAAGCGTCACCCACGCGCCGCGCGCGTTCGCCACTTCGAGGACATGATGCGGCAGAGAATCGAAGATGCCCGATTCGAGGTGCGCGTCACGGGTTTCCCGGTTTTCGCTGATGAGCGCGTAGTACGGTTTCAAACCGATCACGCCCGGCTGATCCAGGAGGCGGGCAATGGCCGCCTGGGTCCACTGCGGACGAATGACCGCCAGGTTGTGCCAGCCCCGCCGGGCGCATTGTTCCGCCAGCCACGCGTTGCCCCCATCGAGATCGAAATCGAGGTCGGGAAAGCCGAACGCGATGCATCCCACCTGGCGGCCTGGGAACACCGTCCGATGACACCGCTCGGCCGTGTCCGCGTCCATGCACTCAAAGACCTCGTTGACCCAATATTGACGCCGCATCGACTCGGTCATGGGGCTGAGCCGGAACCGCGGGTCCATGACGTGCGTGTGGGCATCGATGATCGTGTGTGGCAGCCACGCCTCCATTTCGTCGCCCCAGAAGGCGCGATCCGTGTCACGGTAGTCCCAAACGTGATATAGCGGTGTCGATTTCATGCGGTGTGTTCGATTGTCCTGGCGCGGGCCGCCGTGCGGCATGGCAAGGACGCGCGATAGTGTTGAAACAACTCTCGGTAGGCAACCGCATCGGGTCCCGGCTCGACCCGCCGCGGTTTCGCGCGCATGGCCTGGCTCAACTCGGCCAGCGAGCGATCCGGCTCGATGAGTCCTCTGGCCAGGATGGCCGCGCCCGACACGCTGCCGCCGCTCGCAGCCGAGCAATCGAGCGCCAGGCCCGTCACGTCGGCCATCATCTGAGTCGTGGTGCGGCTGCCGGCCACGGTGCCGCCCAGGACCAGGCGGTCGACGGGCAGCCCCGCCTCTTTCAGGAATATCAGATGCCGATTCAGCTCGAAGGTCAGTCCCTCGACGACCGCCCGCACCAGGTGCGCCGGCGTGTGGCCGAGCTGGATTCCCGTCAGCCGCCCCCGCGTGCCCGGTTCGAGGCCGGAGGCGCCGAAAGGCGTCACGAACGGCCAACAGGTCAGACCCTCACAGCCGGGCGGCACCGACGCCAGCATGGTCTCGATCTGTTCGGGCCCGGCCTGTTCGCGCCCGATGAGTCGGAGCGCCCACGAGACGACCGAGCCGCCGTTGACCAGGGAGAGAATCTCACCGAACAGGCCGTTGACGACGTGGCTGCACACAAAGGCGTCATCGGTGACCAGCGCCGGCAGATGCGGGCTGACGGCCAGCAGGACCCACGCCGTCCCGGCGCCGACCATGATGACGCCGGGCTCGACGGCCCCAGTGCCGAGGGCGGCTGCGTATTGATCGTGCACGGCGGCGGAGACGGGAATGGCCGGACGCAATCCGGTCGCAGCCGCAATCTCAGGGCGCAACCGGCCGGCCGGCCGGCGCGGCGAGATCAGGTCGGGCAACTGGCCGCATGCAAGGCCCAGCCGTTGCAGGAGATCGGTGTCGTAATCGCCCCGAGCCGGGTTGAGCAGCAGCGTGAGCCCCGCTGAGGTGGCGTCATGGGCGGCCCGTCCGCAGAGTCGTTCCACCACGATGTCGCCGACGAACCCGACGCGATTGGGCGGATCGAGCCGGGCGGGGTGCTCGTGACGAAGCCGCAGAATCTGGCCGACTGCGTAGCCGGAGCCTCCGTGCCCGATGCGGCGTCGGAACCAGGGCCGACCCAGTTCCGCGGTCAGCGCCTCATCGTGTTGGCGCGCGCGTTGATCGAGCCAACTGAGCACGCGGCCGACCGGGCAGCCGGCGGCGTCGAGCAGTTGCAGGGCGCCGCCCTGGCTCGAGACGCCGATGGCCGCCACTTCGGCCGCATCGACTCCTCGCAACGCACCGCGAATCGCTTCGCGTGTGGCCGCCCAGATTTCCTCGATGTCCTGTTCGACGCCGCCATCCCCCACGGCGGACAGCGCAACGGGCCGGGCTGCCTCGCCCCGCACAACGCCGCCGCAGTCCGCGACAAGGGCCTTGACGTTTGTCGTGCCAAGGTCCAGTCCCAGCCAAAGCGCCCTCGATTCGCTCGCGTCCATGCCTCGCCTCATCCGATGTCGTCCGCCGGTTGATCCCCAACCAGGCGGGCGCCGCGCCCGCCGATCTCGCGGTATTCCGCTCCCAGAATCTGTGCGGCGAACCGCAGACGGCGGCGGGCATCGCCGAAACAGACGGCGTTGTGATGGGGCCCGCCAGCGCGCGCGTAGTCGGTCAGAAACCGCCTGACATCCGACTGCGGGCGCGCCTTGAAATGCGGCACGCAGAAGCCCGGCAGCGGCCCGTAGTCCTCGATCGCGACCGGTGCGGCCAACAGGCGCCAACGTTGGGCGGGACCCAGCGCCAGCGCAGCCAGTGTGGCGGGACCCGGTTCGAGGCTGGTGACCAACGCCAACTGCCGGGTGCGGGTCCGGGTGATCGGAGTCGTCCGGGCCACGAGCGGCACGGGGCGATCGCGCCGGGCCATCGCCGCATTGGCCTCTCCCATGTGGCTCATGAACAGCGCGTTTCCGGCGAAGTCGACGGTGAACACCTCGGAGAACGTGGCCGGCGGATTCAACCGGTGCAGCAACAAGGTCCCCACCGCTCCAATCAGGTCGCCTTCGCCCCCGAACCCGATGCCGTCGGCCATCAGGCGGCTCGCCGCCACGAAAGGCAGCGTCTCGGTGCGCTCGTCATCGCCGAAGGCAAGGAACTGGTAGGTCAGGCCCGAGAGCCGATGCTCGGCGACGAAGCCTCGCAACGCCAGTTCCGCGCGGGCTGCGGCCTCGAGTTCGATCGAGGTCACGTCCGGGGCCACTTCATAGGCCTCGCGGTAGCCGGCCACAAGGCCGCGCACATCCGACTCGGGCGCCGCGGCTGCGCGTTGGTGATACTCATCCATCGGCAGATTCACCCAGGCGCAGCCCAGCGTCGCCGCCAGATGGGTCGTGTCCACGCCCAGATCGCCCATGCCGGGGAAGGGATGGCCCAACCGGCCAATCCGCGCCGAGCGCAGGCGGTTGGCCGCGGCGGCTGCCATGCTGAAGTCGCGCAGTTCGGCGAGGCCGTCCGACTCGTTTGCGTGGCTGGTGACGATGTGGAAGGGGACGCCGGCGCGGACCAGCACGTTGGCCAGGTCCTGGGTGCCATGCACGCCGTGGTTGTCGATCATCGCCTCCGTTGTGAATGTGCTGTCGACACCCAGCAGTTCCTGCGTGTTCCAGATCAGGATCGGCAGGGGTGTCCGGACCAATGCCGGCAGGGCGATCTGGCTGGGCGCGTAGGTCAGGAACACGACCACGACCAGGTCGATTCCCGACGCCTCGAACTGGCGCATCACCCGCTCGACATCGTCGCGTCGAAACACGGCCCGCTCGAATACGACGTCGGCGTCGGCGGCCAGCGGCGGCGCCAGTGCGCGTCGGACCCAGGCCTCGCGCGAAGACCGCAGGCCCGGAGCGAGCGTTTCGTACAATTCGAGCGTCAGAGCCAGCAGACCGATTTGGGGGCGAAGTGTCATGGGTGATTCGGGGTTTGCCGGGACGCGTTCGAGTTGGGGATTGAAAGCGCGCGCAGGGTGTGTCGGATTCGGTCGATCAGGAAGTCCACGATCTGCCCATCCGCAAGCAACCCGAGCTTGGTCAGCAGTGTGCGATGGCCTTCGTGGTAGGCGTGCACGCGCGTCCATACGCCGTCCGCCAGCAACCGGCGATGCAGCGTCTTGGCATGTTCGACGGACTTGAGCCGAAGCCCCATCAGGTGTCCGCGGCCCTGGGCGCGCTCGATGAGTTCCGGGAACTCGTTTGCCAGGGCGTGGAAGCCGCTCTGGATGCGCCCCGCCGCCGCTTCGACTTGCCCGGCCCGGGCATGGATCAACTGCATCGACGCCAGCGCGACGAGCGCGGGCAGGGCCGCCGAGCCGTTGGTGCTGATGGCGTCGTACTGTTCGAGGACGTCATGGCGGCTGCGGAAGAGCACGCCCGAAAGGGGGTGAAACCCGGCCGCCATGCCCTTGCCGAGCACGACCAGGTCCGGACGCACGCCCAAGGCGCGGAAATCGAAGATTTCGGGGCGCCAGAACCCGGTTTGGATTTCGTCGACGCAGAGCAAAGCGCCCACCCGATCGCACCAGCGCCGGGCCAACTCGAGGCACGGGCGCGAGACGGGGATCGCCTCGCGATTCATCATCACCGGCTCGGCCCAAAACCCGGCGATGCGTTCGCCGTACCGGGTGAAGGCGGCCTCGATTGCATCCAACGCATTCGGCTCAAGGTTCACGAACTCGCAGGGGCGGGGCAGGAGCGGCCACAAACCGCGCATGAACTGCAGCATGAAATCGCTGCCGTGATAGTTGCCTTCGAGCGACAGGATGACGGGGGTCGCCCGGGTGCGGGTCTTGCGCTCGAACACCTTGATCTGCGTCTTGAGGGCAGCGGCGCAAGCCACCGTGCCGGTGCAGACGCCCAGGAGCACCTTGTCGAGCGGATCGGGGTCGTCCGGGGCGTTCGCGGCTTGAATGAGCCGCCGGCCCAGTTGCTTGAGCGGGGCCTGGGGAATGTTCGAGTGGTTGTCCCAGACAACACCGGCGCGGACGGCCTCGATCGCCGCCGCCTCGAGTTCGGGATGGTTGTAGCCCCAGAGCATCTGATAATGCCCCGATGTGCAGTCGAGAAAGAGCCGCCGTTGTTCGCTCAGATAGAACAGGCCCTGTCCAACCAGGAAATCGTCGCTGGGACCGGGCTGATCGCCGCCGTACGAGGCGGGCAGTGCCCGCTTGTCAAGCGGCGCGAACGCGGGGACCTCGGCGATTTCCTGGCCCACGCCCGCCATCAACCCGGCGGGGCTGCGTCCGGCCAGCCAGCGGCGCCCTGCCTCCATCGCGGCTGCGCAGGCAGGTCCTTCGGGCCCCAGCAGGCGCGCCAAGCTCAAGTCGTTCGTCATGTGTTTCTGAGGTGGATTCACTGCTCGCGAACCAGGCGCGCGTGTTCCTCGATCGCGTACCGGTCGGTCATCCCCGCGAGATAATCGCACACGGCCCGATGCAGACCTTCGGTCCGCACCCGCTTGCGCGATTGCTCTCCCAGGTCGTGCGGGTGTTCGAGATAGTGGTGGAACAAGGCTTCGAGCATCCGCACGGCACGGGTGTTGGGGCCGCGGACCGCAGGGCTGTAATACAGATTCCGATACAGATAGTCCCTGAGTTCGAGATTCGACGATCGGCGGGCCGGGCTGTAGGACACCAGAGGCCGCGCGCGCCGGCGGACGGCGTCGGCGCTCTCGACCCGCGCCGCCCGCAGCCGACGTTCCGTCGTCTCGACCACGTCATGCACCTGGTCGTCGATGATGCAGCGGATGATGAAGTCGCGCCGGCACTGGTCCGGCAGTTGGCCATGCGCGCGCAGGACCCGGGCGGCGGCCTGCCGCCAGACGCGGACTTCGCGGCGCAGGGCGGCTTCGGAGAGCAGGCCGGCATCGAGTCCGTCATCCAGATCGTGGCTCGAGTAGGCGACCTCGTCGGCGAGGTTGGCGACTTGAGCTTCGAGCGATGGGGACCGGGCCTCGAACCCAAGTGGAAGGAGCGGGCGATCATGACTGGTGACGTGTTTGGCCAGTCCCTCCCGCACTTCCCAGGTCAGATTCAATCCCGGGAATCCGGGATACTTCTGTTCGAGCCAGGCGACCACCCGCAGGCTCTGCCGGTTGTGCTCGAACCCGCCGTGGCCGTGCATCAGCCGATTCAGCACCTGCTCGCCGCTGTGGCCGAAGGGGGAGTGGCCCAGGTCATGCGCCAGGGCAATGGCCTCGGCAAGGTCCTCGTTGAGGCGCAGGGCGCGGCTGATGTTCCGGGCGATCGCGGCCACTTCCATCGTGTGCGTCAACCGCGTGCGCAGGTGATCGCCGGTCCCGTTCAGGAACACCTGTGTCTTGTACTCGAGACGCCGGAAGGCGCGCGAGTGAATGATCCGATCGCGGTCGCGCTGGTACTCGGTGCGCCAGTCCGGCGGCGGCTCGCGGTGGAGACGCCCCCGGGTCTGGCCGCTGAACTGGGCGTAGGGGGCCAGCGTGGCCCGCTCGCGCTCTTCGAGTTCTCGCCGTAGACAAGGCATCACACCCCCTGCGCCCAGGCCCCCGCCAATTCCGACTCCGGAATCCCGCGCAACGCGAACAAACGCCGGATCGTGTCCTCGATCAGGTTGTTCGGACACGAGGCGCCGGCCGTGATCCCCACGGTGACCGGGCCGGGCGGCAGCCAGTCGCGCGTCTCGACCTCGCGATGCTCCTGCTGCTTGTAGTGGCAGATCAGACTGTCGGACGCCATTTTCGACGCGTTCTTGATGAAGTAAGTGGGCAGCCTCGATTCGCCCATCTCCGCCAGGTGGGACGTGTTGGACGAATTGTACCCGCCAATGACCAGGAGCAGATCGAGCCGTTCGTCCAGCAGTTTCTCGAGCGCGTCCTGCCGGTCCTGCGTGGCCCCGCAGATTGTGTCGAAATAGCGAAAGTGCCGGTCCAGATTCGCGGCCCCGTGCCGTTGCTCCATCGCCGACCGAATCCGGCGTTGCACCTCCTCGGTCTCGCCCCGCAGCATCGTGGTCTGGTTGGCAACCCCCACCGCATCGAGATGCCGGTCCGGGTCGAAGCCGGGCGAGTGGGCTCCTCTGAACCGATCGAGGAAAGCGTGCTTGTCTCCGCCGTTCCGGATATAGTCGCACACGGCGTCGGTCTCGGCCAGGTTGAGCACGACCAGGTAATGCCCGGTCCCGTAGGCCGTGGCTTGCGATGTGGTGGCCTTGGTCTCCTCGTGCTTGGCTTTCCCGTGGATGATGCTGGTGATCGACTCTTTCGAGTACTGCCTCACCCGTTTCCAAACGCTCATCACGTCGCCGCACGTGGTGTCCACTAGCACGCAGCCTTTGTCCACAAGAGCCTGCCGGGTCTGCACCTCCGTTCCGAACGCCGGGATGATGACCACATCCTCCCGCTGGACCCGCCCCAGGTCCTCGGCCTTGGGCCGCGGCGGAATGGTCCGAATCCCCATGTGCCGGATTTGGTCGTTCACCTCCGGATTGTGGATGATTTCACCCAGCAGATAGATCGGACGGGGCGCGGGAAAGACCCTGCGCGCAGCGTAGGCCAGATCGATCGCCCGCTCGACCCCGTAGCAGAAACCGAACTGCTTGGCCAGTCTGACGGTCAGGTTGCCGCCCGTGAGCATGCCCCCATTGGCCCGGATGCGCTCGATCATGCTGCTCCGGTAATGCGCCTCGACCTGCGCCAACACCTCCTCCATCACGTCCGGACGACGCAAGTTGACCTTGGCCGCAGCCGCCAAATCGGAATCCGCCATCGCTTCGCCTGACATGGTGCGGGCAGTCTAGCGCGCGGTCGAAGGCCGTCCAGCGGGCATTTGCATCAGCACATTCGCCAGGGTGATCAGGCTGCCTCCTGCGACCAGGCTGCCGCCCACGATTTCGTTGGGATAGTCGATCCGGGCCAGACACGACAGCCACGCCGGAAGCATGAGCGCCGCCAGACTCGCAAAGAGCGGCTCCGCGCAGTAGATCAGACCCGCCTGCGTGGCGTTCACCATGGGCTGCCAGGCGTTCATCAGCAGATAGCCCCCCAGCGTGCTGAAGAGCACCAGAACCCCCAGGAAAAGCCCCAGCGCCGGCGTGCCATACGCCCGCACCATGTCGGACGGGCTGGGCGACGTCAGCCAGGCGACCGGCAAACAACTCAGCCCAATCACCGCAAACATGACCAGCGTGAAGTGGTTGACGTTGTTCCCCGCAAACCGCGGGCGCTGCAGCCAGAGAATCTGCGCCGCAAAAACCACCGAGGCCAACACGGTCTCCGCCTCGCCCCGCCCGAGCCGGAACGAGCGCCAATCGATCCCGGACAGGACCCCGACGCCGACAATCACCAGTCCGCAACTTACCAGCACGGTGGCCGAGGGCCGGCGCCGATCGAGCAGGCCCAGCCAGATCGGGATGATCAGACAGTAACATTGCGTCAAAAAGGCCGAGGTCGACGCCTCCGTGTACGCCAGCCCGTCCATCTGCAGGATCAGGCCAGCGCTGGCAAAGGCCCCCAATCCGACACCCTCCCACACCTCCGAACGCGTCATGCGGCCGAGAGTCGGCCAGCACAGGACAAGCATCACCCCCGCCGCGATGCCGAAGCGATAGACCATGCACAACGCCGCCGCAAACCAACTGCTCGCGTCGGGCAGCATGGCCCGCTGCGCCAGCGTCACCGCCTTCATGATCGGGAAACTCAGCGCCCAGCCCGCCGTTGCCAGCACGAGCATCAAAGGCGCCTTCCATCGTGGACTCACGTGCAACATCTGCCCCAGGCTATGCGGGGCCGCCCGCTGATGCCATCCGCGAATGGCGCGAATGGCGCCTTGCGCCCTTCGAGTGTCAGAGGCAGAGTCGCGCTCCATGCAACCGAAGCGCGTCCCCTCGATCGCCTGCATCGCCGCCGCCGCCGGGGCGATGTTCCTCGAACCATCGGCCCAGCCCGCACTTTTCCCGCCTGTGAGCGAATTGTCCGCGCGCGCCGAGTTGCCCGACCCGCTGGTCTGCCTCGACGGGACACGCATCGAGACCCAACGGCAATGGGTCAAAGCCCGCCGCCCCGAACTCAAAGCCCTCTTCGCGCACTACATGTATGGCCCATTGCCCCCGCTGCCGGCCAAGCCCACATGCGCTGTCACGGCGTCGTATCCCGATTGTCTTGGCGGCAAGGCGACCCTGAAACTGGTCGAAATCTCCTTCGGCGACCCCGCCGCGCCGCGTCTCGACCTCATGGTGGTTGTGCCCAACGCGCGGCGCGGGCGCGTGCCCGTCTTTCTGGCCATGAATTTCTGCGGCAACCACGCGCTCACCGACGATCCGCGCGTCCCGCTCACGCGCGGATGGCTCTACCGCAGTTGCGCGGGGTGCGACGACGGTCGGGCGACCGAGGCGGCTCGGGGCAGCCAAGCCGCCGATTGGGACCTGGCTCAAGTCATTGATCGCGGCTACGCGCTCGCCTCATTCTGCAGCACTGATGTGGATTCCGATCGCGCCGAGGTCTCCGATGGCATCTATGCCTGGCTGGCGAAACGGAACGGAGAGACAACCCCGCCGGAGCCCGCCAACCGCGGCACCATCTCAGCCTGGGCATGGGGATTTCATCGCTGCGTCGATTACCTGGTTCGCGACCGCGACCTCGATCCAAAACGCATCGCGGCCGTGGGCCACTCGCGCAACGGCAAGACGGCGCTGCTCGCCGCGGCCCTCGACGACCGGATTGGCCTCGCAATCCCCCACCAGGCCGGCTGTGGCGGCACCGCGCCAAGCCGCGGCAAGACGGGGGAATCGGTCAAGCAGATCAACGACCGGTTCGCGCACTGGTTCAATGCCGCCTTCAAGCAGTTCAACGAGCAGCCCGAACGGCTCCCGTTCGATCAGCATTGCCTGGTCGCCCTCATGGCCCCGCGCCCTGTCCTGCTCTCGAATGCCATCGAGGATCAGTGGGCCAATCCCTCCGGCCAGTTCGATGTCCTTCGCGCCGCCGCGCCGGTCTATCGCCTCCTGTACGCCGGGGGATTGGAGACCGACACCATGCCCGAACCCGGACGACTCAGCGCCGGCAAGCTGGG
>DAOOQY010000063.1:0-11558 GCA_035389025.1 Verrucomicrobiota bacterium | reverse complement strand
GGCCTGGGTCGTCGCGGACAACAAGAATGGCATGTGTGATTTCATAGAAAACTCGCAACGTGCACAGACCCTTAGTTGCGTCGTACCCGATAGAACCGGCTGAATTGGGCGTCCGCGGGATCGGTGCAGGTCTGTGTGTTCCCGGTGCCGGTCAAGGACTCGAGCAGCGTCCAGGACGGATCGTCGAGCCGGTCTTTGTATTCGACGACATAGGTTGCGCCGACGCGCGTGAGGAAGTCGAACCGAAAGCCGACGGCTTCCGAGCGCGGGTTGGTCAGTTCGAGCGATTCCTCGGGCGCTTGGACGAACAGAAGATAGTTGACGGCTGGGGAGTCGCCTGTGTGACAGGCGACGAGACGGACAGTGATCGCGCCGTTCAGATCGAGTTCGGCCGGCAGGCCCTGGCTGTCGTTAAGAGCAGCGAATTGATAACCTTCGGATGGGGTCAGTGTGAACACACCAAGCGGGAGGGTGGTTTGACCGGGCACGGCGGGATTCGATGTGACGCGTTCGAGGCAGACGCGTCCGCCGCCCGGGGCCTGGGCGCGCACAAAGACCTGATACAGGCCTGGGGCGAAGGTGCGGGTGTAATTGAACCACTCCCCTGTTGCGAACTGCCAGAGATCGTAGTCGGGCGCACCGCTGGCGGCGTATTTCGAGCGCAGCACGTCAACCGAGTAGCGGGTCGTCGTCGAGTCGGTGAACCGATAGATCTGCATCGGGTCGCTCCCGCCAGTGCCGGCTGCCTGGTAATCGACACCCCCTTGCCCCTGTCGATCGAAATAGCCGAGGCCGCCGCCGATCTCGACGCCGGTGGGCGTGAGGCCTGAGGGGGGCGGATTCTCGATGAACTGGCCGCCGCCGAAGTTGTAGTCTTCAGCCTCGATTTCTACGGCATTGACCGGGTTGAACGTGCTGAATTCGAGCGTGCGAACGGTTGTGCCCAGAGCGTTCTCGACGCGAATCTCAGCCACGTAGAACGTGTTGAGCTGCAACTGGCGGAACGCGACCTCCCGATCAAGCGGAGTGCCGCCGATTTCGAGTTGCGCGCTCACGTCCTGTCCGCCGAGTTCGAGGCGGATGTTCGACGCTGGGATTTCGGCAAACGACAGGGCGCGGAATCGGATTCCCTGCTCTGCGGGGTGGAAGCTGGCGAGGTTCGCCGGCACGAGGTCGGCGATCTCAGGCGGCGGCGGCGTCAGGTAAACGACGAGATTGTCCACATCGGCAGAATCGCCTGGGATGCCCAACTCGGCCGCGAAGCGGAGTCGACCAAAGAACTCGGTGGCGGGGAATGCCTGGGTCCAGGGCAGGTTTGTGCCTTGGACAACGCCGTCGATCAGCAGATCGAACGTGTGGGCATTGGGGCCGCTGAGGTGGTTGACCAGTTCATACCGATGCCAGGCGTCGTCGAGGTCGGCAATTTCGTTCCACATCCCTCCGGCGTAATAGGCGACCGTGCCGCCGATTTCGCCCCAGGCCAGGTGGCAGGCGCGAAAGTCCTGTCCAGTCCGATTGAGCGAAAGATCGAGCGTGCGTGTGGAAGGCGTGCTGACCTTGAGGTCGAAGGCGATCGTCAGAATCCCAGCGTTGAACGGGGTGAAATCGAGCAGATCGTGGCTCTCCGAATCCCCCTGGGCTCGCCGCAACACCTTGCCGTAAGCCGGTTCGCCCGACTCGACGATCTGGGCGGGATCACCCGCGTGGCCGGGAATCCAAACGCCGAGTCCGTCGGTCACGTTCCCCAGTGCCCCGACGGGGTAGAGGGTGTTGTTGGCGAAACCGCCGGTGTCGAGCACGGGCGTTTTCTGGACGATGGTGTTGAATTGGATGGTGGCGGCGCCTTCGCCGTACAAGCTGCGCGCAGAGACATTGGCGGTATAGACGTGATTGGGTTCGAGGCCGTTGAAGGTAACGAACAGGTTGGTGGGGTCGCCCGTGATGGCCAGTTGGGCGCTGACGTCCTGGCCGTCGAGCCGGAGGGTGACGTCGCCAGGGTCGACGGGTTGTTCGGACGACACCTGGAAACTCAGGCCGGCGGCGGCGTTGTGGAAATGGGCGCGATGGGCGGGAACGGCGTTGGCGATCACCGGGGGCGGGGCTGGGACCTGGGCTGCCGTGACCAGCAGATTGTCATAATCGGCATACGTCCCGGCCGCGCCGCGCATGGCGCCGAACCGGATGCGACCGAAGGCGGTGGTGGGTGTATGGGCGTTGCGCCAGACCAGATTGCGTCCGATGACAGCGCCGTCGATCTCGAGGTCGAACGTCGAGCGTCGGGGTCCGCTCAGGTAATGAACCATTGCGTAGCGGTGCCATTGGGTGTCGAGATCGGCGACCGCCACCCAGGCCGAGCCGTCGTAGTAAGAGACCTTGTTGGGATTGGTTCCGAGGCCGAGCATGCTGGCTTCCGATCCCCCTCCGGCCGGGAACAGCACGACGTCAAGTGTCCGAGTGGCCGGCGTCGACACGCGGGCGTCGAAGGCGATGGTGAGGACGCCGGCGGAGATCGGGGCGATGTCCAAGTAGTCAATGTTGCTTCCACCGGTCTGATCGCGACGCACCACTTTGCCGTGTTGACCGTCGAGGAGATCCTCGATCAGGGCCGGCGCGGCGGCGGGGATCCAGGTGCCGCCGTTGTGAGTGACCGGCTGCAGGGGCCCGAGCGGATAAGCGGCGTCATCGACGAATCCCTGTGAGTCGTACCGCACGAGTTCGCCGGTGGCCGTGGTGAACTGGACGGTGAGGCTGGTCGGTCCACCGCCGTTTTCAGCGCCCAGCACCGCCACGTAGTCGACATCGTTCTGGAGCCCATTGTAGACGACGAAATACTGCCCGGGTTCGCCCGCCTGAACTCCGAGAGTTCCGGTCACGTCGCTGCCATTGAGTTCGAGCGTGATGCCCGGGTCCTTCAGCGGCATTGCCGATCGGACTTCAAACCGCAACCCGGCGACTGCGGGATGAATGGCGTGATTGCCCGGATAGACATTCAGGATCTCGGGGGGCGGGACCAAGGCCGTGTCGGGCGCGATGGCGATGGAATCGAGATGAAAACCCCGCACATCTTCGGCGCCGCTCGACTGCACTCCGAAATGCAGGATCGTATGCGAGCCTGGGATGGCTGAGAGATCCCGGAACCGGTGTGGCGCGGCGCTGGCGAAGTGCGCGCCGGTGCTCAGATTCGTGATCGCCACGGCAAGAAGCTGGTTGGCCGGATCGACTCGCAGGGAGAGCGCGTAGGCGTCCTGCGGCGCCAACGGGAGCCCGGTGTCCACCGCGTTGTTTAGATTGAATGCGCTGTCCCCGGCCAGGTTGTCGAAGATATAGAACGTGCGGCCCGCGCCCACACCGGACGCATGGGCGCCGCCCGTCGCGAAGAACGCCCAGGACGACGATGCATCGGTGCCCGCCTCCAGCCGCGGGGCATTCCGTCCGAAGAAGTGAACGCGGTCGTTGAAGGTGGTGAAGCTGGACTCGAAAGCCGTCGGATCTTCGTCCAAGCGGAATCGCCAGGTGATCCGATGCGGCTGTGTGACGTCGACATCGTCGAACGATGTGTATTGTCGCGCCACATTGCGCACGCCGCCACCCGCGTCGGCGCTGAGGTAGGGTGTTCCGTTGTCCAGAGGATTGGCCGTGTCCACCAGGGGGGTGACGGCGGCCGAGTTCGACCAAGCCGCCACCCAGCCATCGCCGGCGGCGCCTGGGTAAGCCCAGTCGTCAAAATCGGAGAAAATGCCGCCGCACACTGGCAGGCTGAATGCGACGCTGAGGACGCCGACGAGGGTGGAGGTGAGAATCCAGCACCGGACAGATGGGCACTTGCGCCTTGGGATCATGATCGAGGTCATATGTCCAACCGGAAGATGGGACAAGTCAAAAATCCGCGAGCGCCCAGTCACCCAGCGCCAATTCATGAAGCCGCAAAGGCCGGAGCGGGGACGGCTCGTCCCCGGCCAACGCGAGTGAAGACGGTATTTGCCGGCGACGGGCCGTCGCCGCTCCACTTCATGCATTGGCCCTGCCAGTCACCTGAGTCCTCACGCGGCAGGGTGAAAACGTGTCCTGTTGGTGAGCGCCGGGTCAGACCGGGGCGACGCCCGCTTCTTTGGTTGCTGGCGATCCGCTGCGGCTGTATGAGCTTCGCAGGCAAAGCACACATGAATTACCGACGTTGTTTCTTTCACAGTGGGATGGCTGCGCTCGCGCTCGCAGCCGTACTGGATGGGGCCGTGGGCGCAGCGCCGCCCGCGTTTGTCTGGCTCGAAGGCGAATCGGCCACGACGACATTCGAGGTCAACATCGCCGGCTGGGGGCGGCCGCATTTTCTTTCCGCAAGCAACTGGGTGCACGTGAGCGTCGAGGAGGACAAGGTCGAGAGCGGGATTCCGGACGAGGGCGTTTTGCTCGAATACCCTTTCGAGTGTCCGCAGGCGGGCCGCTACGAGGTGTGGAACCGGATTGGCTTCGAGTTTGCGCGGTCGGTCTTCGAGTGGCGTTTGGACGACGGCGGATGGAAGCGGGTGGGCCCGGACGATCTGACGACTGATTTGATGGAGTTGGCGACCTGGTGCGAGGTGGCGTGGCTGAAGATGGGCGAGGTGAATCTGGCGGCGGGCGGGCACAGGCTGCAATTGCGCCTGCCCAAGGCCAAGGACGACCAGGGCAAATGGCGACGGGTGCTTTACGCGTCGGATGCAATCTGTCTGCACCAAGGGGCATTTCAGCCGAACTCGAAATGGAGGCCGGGCGAGTCCGGGCGCGATGCCGCGGACGAGGCGGCGTCGACGGTGGTCTTTCAACTCCCGGAGACAGAGGCGCCGCAGCGTGCCCGTGTGCGATTGAGCGGCGTGTGGGAGATTGCGCGCGACGACGAGCAGATGCCCGGCGAAGTCGCCGAGCCGATTGGAGCATTGCCAAGGGACCCGATCTGGCGGGCCATCCCGGTCCCAAGCGACAAGAACCGGGCGCGCGAGGATTTGCTGTTTGCGCACCGGGTGTGGTATCGGACGCGCGTGCAGGTTGCGGCTTCGATGGCGGGCCGCACGTTCCACCTCGAGTTTCCGTGCAACAACCTCAACACCACGGTCTACGTGAATGGAGTCTATTGCGGCTTCGGGAAGAACCCGTTTGCGCCGTTCCAGGTCGACGTGACGAAGGGGATCAAGGCTGGCGGAGTGAACGAAATCTGGGTGGGCATTCGTGACGCCTGGTATGGCCGCTCGGCCGATCCGCGGCGGCCCCTGAAACTGCGAAAGACCTTCAACCACCCCATCGGGTTGTTCAGCCAGGGCTTTCAGCACCTCGATTACCCGGTGTGGAACTGCCCGCAATCGGGCATTCTCGCGACGCCGACCTTGGAGGCTGCGGGTGGCGGGGTCTGCGTGGCGGATGTCTTTGTCAAACCATCCGTAGCCCGGAAACGTCTGGAAGCCGACATCGTGTTGAACAACAACACGGCTCAGGCCGCCTCCGGCGAGATTCGCTGGGAAGCCGTCAAAGACGATACCGGCCAGGTGGGCCACGTGTTCGCGCCGCAGCCGTTCGAGGTCGCCGCCGGCCAGACTCGAACGGTCTCCCTTGGCGGGGCGTGGAGCGAACCGGAGCTGTGGTGGCCCGACGCGCCGCGTCTGTACCGGCTTCGGCTGACTCTGTGCGTCGGCGGCGAATCGGTGGATGTGAGCGAGACGCGGTTTGGCTTTCGCGAATGGCGTTGTGAAGGAACGCAGTTCACGCTCAACGGCGTGGTTTGGCGTCTGTGGGCCGATCTGGTGGGCGAGCGGCGTTCGCCCGAGGAATGGCTCGAGGCCTATCGGCGGACGCATCAGCGCACCATGCGTCTGAGCACGGCCGGCCAGGGCGGTCAGGACTCGCGCTGGCTCGGGCTCGAACCGCGGGAGGCCCTCGAGTTTTTCGACCGCAACGGCGTTGTGGTGCGCCGCAACACGACGCTCGATGGCGAGGCCATCGGCTACCATTTCAGCGAGCCCGACCCCGAGACCCGCGAGCAGCAGGGCGGCTCCGAACTCAAACTGGCGCTGATGAAGAACTGGCGCGACCAATGCGTCGCGCAGGTCCGCGGCGAGCGCAATCACCCGTCGATCCAGGTCTGGTCGATCGAGAACGAGTTTGCCTTCATCAATCTGATCAACCTGTTGGGCAACTCGGAGACGATGGACCGGTACGAGGAGGAAATCGCCAGGACGCACGAAGCCGTGATGGCCGTCGATCCGACCCGTTCGGTCATGATCGACGGAGGTGGCGCTCTCAAGAACAACACTCTGGGAGTCGCGGGCGATCACTACGTCGCCACCCTCGACGGGCGCTACCCCGATCTTGCGTATGAGCCGTTTGTCGAGGGGGGCGGGCGCGGGCGTTGGCGTTGGGATCAGGCCCGCCCGCGGTTCATCGGCGAGGACTTCTACGCCACGGGGATCAACCCCGCGGATTACGCGATGTGGGGGGGCGAGGCGGCTTTCCAGGGGAAAGCGGCGGCGCGGGAGGCGATCGGCCTTTGTTACCGCATGTTGACCGAGGGCTACCGTTGGGGCGGTCACTTTGCCGCCTGGCACTTCTGGGTCGGCGCCGATGGCGGCCCGGCACAGTGGGGTGCGAGCCCGCCACGCGTCGCCCTGGTGCGCCAGTGGGACTGGACATTGGGCGCGGCGCAGAGAGTGAAGCGCACGTTCGGTGTGTTCAACGACACCCAGCATGCGGAGCCGATGACATTCACGCGCAGGCTCACGGTGGGCGGCAAAGAGGTCTATGCGAAATCGTCGATTCACAGCGTGCCTCCGGGCACGGCGGACAAGTTCGACGAGGACATCGTTTTGCCCCCGGTCGCGTCGAGGCAGGAAGGGGAGTTGAGTCTGACGTTGAGTGTCGGGGGGAAGGAGGTCTATCGCGACACGAAGGCGGTTTCCGTGCTCCCGGCTCGAGGCCCAATCGAGATCGAAGCCGGGGCGGTCGCTGTCTTCGATCCCAGCGGCGAGAGCGCGGCGTTTCTCGAACGCACGGGCCAGTCGTTTACGGCGGTCCGGTCGCTCGATGCGATTCCCGCCGGCGCGAAGGTCCTGGTCGTGGGGCGCGACGCCATTGGCGCGGGGGACAGCGCGTCGACGCGTCTGGCCGTGCTGGCATTCGAAGGGCGCGCGGTGATTGTGCTCGATCAGACGAACCCGCTGAAGTTCCAGGCGATCCCGGCTGAGATGGACTTGGCGCCCCGTGAGAAGAAGAACGAGTTCGGGAGCGCCATTCCCGCAGCCGAGGGCTGCACGGCGTTCATCGAGGATGCGTCGCATCCGGCGCTGCTGGGTCTCGAGGACAAGGACTTTTTCACCTGGGGACCGGACCATCGGGTTTTCCGATGCGCCTACATCAAGCCGACGCGCGGGGCAAAGAGCCTGATCCAGTGCGGTCCGAGGCTCGAGTATTCGGCATTGGTCGAGGTGCCGGTCGGCCAGGGCGTTCTCTGCCTGAGTCAACTCGATCTGGGCGGCAAGCTTGCGTCGAACCCCGTGGCGCAACGCCTGTTGCTGAACTTGATTCAGTGGGGCGCGGCCTACACGCTCGAGTTCGCGGGCGTTGCGGTCGCGATCGACGATGCCGAACTCGGCAGGGCTCTCGACGGAGTCGGGCTTCAAGCGGCGAAGGTCAGTGACGCCCTGGCCGCGATCCAGACATCCGACACGACGCTTGCGGTCGTATCGGCCACGCCGGCGCATCTGAAGGCGCTGGCGGAGCATCCCGATGCGCTCGATCTCTTCTGGCGGCGGGGCGGCACGGTGGTGTTGTGCGGGCTCACCCCGGAGGGGCTTGCGGACTTCAACCGGATCGTGGGTGTCGAGCACGCGATCCGGGCCTTCAAACGCGAGCGCATCACCTTCCCGCCCGTGCGCCATCCGCTCACCGCCGGGCTGACCACAGGCGACATTGTCATGCTTTCGGGCAAGCGGATTTTTGGCTGGACCGCCGACGAGTATGTCGCCTCGGACGTGTTCAGTCATGTCGTGGATTTGGAGGATGTCGCGTCATTTGCGAAGAGCGATTTCCCCAGCTACGACAACATCGTCAATGGGTTCGTCGGATCCGATGGCTGGCCGTTGATCATCGACTTCGAGTTTCCCAAAGACGGGCGTCCGTACGAGATCAACCTCGATTTGCCCCGCGAGGAGACCATCGTCGAGTACACGCACGACCCGTCGTTGAACTACAACGCCACGACGAAGATCGCACTTCTTTTCGACGGCAAAGACCGCGTCGAGTACGACCTCGATTCCAGCGGCGACGCGCAGACCTTTCGCGTCGAGCCGCCGCGTCGGGCGCGTCGGGTGACGCTCCAACTGGTGAGTTGGCTGGCCGATCCGGGCAAGCGCCCGCTCATCGGCATCGATAATATCGGCCTCAAGGTGCAGCGTTCTGAGGCCTGGCACGCCACGGTGCGGCCGATGCTCAATCCGGGCGGGTTGGTCCATTATGCAAAGGGCGAAGGCGGGGTTGTGTTGTGCAACCTCGAGTTCCGGGAGAACGAGTCGGTGCCTGCGAACCGGGCCAAGAAGCGCGCGATCCTGGCTGCTGTCCTGCGCAATCTCAAAGCGCCCTTTGCCGGCGGCAAGGCCGTGATTGCCGGCGCAAAGCTCGAATGCACGCCCATCGACATCCACACCAAGGCGACCACGTACAAGGACGAGCGCGGCTGGTTCGGCGACCGGCGACGCACGCTCAAGGCCCTGCCGGCGGGAGAGCATGAGTTCGGCGGGGTGAGATTCAACATCCACGAGATGCCCACGTCGCCGGTGCCCCAGGTGCTCATGCTTGGGGGCGCGGGTGTGCCGGGCAACCTGCCGGATGCAATCACCGGAATCCCCGTGCGTGCGAAGGCCGACGCGCTCTTCTTTCTCCACGCCGCCCGGCTGGACCGCCGCCTGAGCGATCGCGAGCGGGAGGAGAAGCGGCGGTTCGAGCTGTGCCGGTACGTGGTCCATTACGAGGACGGCGAGACAGCCGTGGTGCCCGTCTACGCCGAGGTGGACGTCGATCACTTCGTGCAGCGCGAGCCCAGGGCCATCCCCGGCGCGCACATTGCGTGGACGGCGCGGTTCGATGACTCCGACGACAGCGCGGTCATCTACGCGAAGCAGTGGAACAACCCGCGGGCGGAGGTCGGGATCACATCGGTGGATTTGGTCTACGGCGACGACCGGGGCCGGGGTGTGCCTGTGCTGATTGCGCTCACGGCTGTGAGGGCGGACTAGCCCCATGTCTCATGAAGCTGTGAACACGGCGAAGCCGAGGATTGAACTTGGGCTGTCTTCAGGTCTCTCGATGCGGTTTGGCTGAGGTCTGAGGTCGGGCGAGGCGACTTGATCGAACTGGAAACAGAAAGGCGGCCCCGAGTGAATCGGGGCCGCCTTGGTTTACAGAGGGAATGACGGAAGTTCTACTGCTTCACGCGGAAGAACTTGCCGGCGCCCACGGGCTCGACCGTGTAAGGCGAGGTTGCTCCCGGGACTGTTGTCCAGGGGCCAAGGAGGCTGTCCGCCTGCTCGACGGTGCCAGCGCCGTCCCACGCAATCTGCGGTTTGCCCTCGACGATCCCGATCGAGAGCGTGGGGGCGGTTGCGGAATCGAACGACGCGCTGTGGGTTCGGCCGACGTAATGGATGGCGTAGGCATCGTAGGCGGTCAGCGTACGGCGCCAGACACCGAGATCATCGATGTCCACCTCGCCGGTCTCGCCGTACTGGCCCGTGGGGTCCTGTCCGATGTTGAAGACCCCGCTGGTGGTGTCGACACTGCCCAGAGTGGATGCGGAGCGGGTGTCGACCTGCACACCGTTGAGGTAGGTGACCACATCGCCCTTGCGGTTGACGGCGTGGACCATGTGGTGCCAGTTGCCATCGTTGATGCTTCCGTCGGGTCCGTAGACCTGGGCGATGCCATTCAGGCTGAAGGACCAGCCGCCCAGTTCATACGAGGGCGCGAAGGTGAGGCCGGGGTTGCCGTAGGAGTTGGTGGCGCTGCACAGGACCGGCAGGTCGCCGGGGAGCGCCCCCTGCGGCATCCGCACCCAATACGCCACTGAGAAGTCGACGTCCGTGCCAAACCGCAGATCGGCGGGCGCGCCGAGTTTGACGTAGTTGTACGTGGATGTGTCCGTGTCGGTGTTGTAGTGCAAGGCCTGGCCGATCAGGCCGGCCACCATGGTCGGGGCGCCGACGGCGGTTCCGTCGTTGTTGCGGCCCGAAGCGTCCTTGGTGTCGCCGTCGAACTTCATGTGGAGCACCAGGTCCTTGGTGGCGTTCCACGAGGCCGGTTCGGGCGGCAGGACGGTGAGCGTCGCGATTCGGCTGAGGGCTTCGCCGACCGGATTGCTGGCGCGGACGTAGTATTCGTCGGGGCCGCTGGGAGTGCTCGATGCGGTGACGGTGTAGGTGGCGCTGGTGGCGCCTTCGATCGCCGTGCCATTCTTGAACCACTGGTAGGCGATCGGGAAACTGCCGTCGGCCTGAGCCTCGAAGGTCACACTGGCGGACGGGAGCACGGCCTGAGTCACCGGTTCGCGGTTGAAGAACGGTTTGGTGCTGGGATAGAGGGCGGCCTGATAGTGCGCGAGGATGCGCTCTTCGGTCAGGGCCGTGTCGTAGACCGCCACTTCGTCAATCTGGCCAGTCCAGAACACGTTCTCGCCGCCGACGACGGGGTCATAGGCGCCGATGCGCAGCGGGGCGTTGCGATTGCGCGAGTGATCGATGTAGGCGTTGCCGTCCCAGACGCCGTTGACATAGGTGCGGTGGGCTCCCCCACTCGAGTAAGTGATCACGAAGTGCATCCACTTGCCCGCCTGAGCGCCGCCCACGGCGGAGGAACGCACATTGACTCCGACATCGAGGTCGCCATAGCCATCGCCACTGCGCCAGGTGGCGGCGTCTTTCCAAAGCACCACTCCGTATTGGCTTCGGAACGACGACAACGGGGAAAGAAACGTGGTGGTGTCGTCGGTACGCACCCAGCATTCATAGGTGTAGTCGCCCAGGGCCACCGGGGGCGGATAGGTTTCGCCCCAAGCCTGGTCGGTGTGGAGGAAGGTGGCAGCCGTATTATTGTTGCCGGCCAAGGCTCCCGGGGCGCCGAGCGTCACCGGTGTTCCGAGCCGATTGGTATAATACCCGTCGAAACGGCCGGTGGCATCGAGCATGAACTCGGCGTCGGCGGGATCGTCCATGCGGAACCAGGCGCGGGGCGCGTCGGCGGCGACCTCGGCATCGTAGGAGCCGGCCGCCGGGGCGGCGATCGCGATGGTGGTCGAGGCGCTGTCGGTGGTGCCGGCGGAGTTGCTCACCGTGACGAGGTAAGTGCCGGCGTCGTCTGCGGTGATGTTGGACAGAACGAACTCGGGGCCGGTGGCATCCTGGATGGGATTTCCGTTCTTCTTCCAGGTGTAGGTCAGGCCGCCGCCCATGGCGACCACGCCGAGCTTGATCGTCCCGCCCGGGTAGAGCGTGCGGCTGGCAACGGCGATGTCCTTGTAGAAACTTGGTGTCTCCTGGTTCAGGACG
>DAOOQY010000062.1:0-11739 GCA_035389025.1 Verrucomicrobiota bacterium | reverse complement strand
TATGAGAGGCCTGCTCGGCAAGTGAGTTGGAGATCGTGAACGGCATGTGTTCGCCCTGAGCGGTTCAACCTCATTTTTCAACCGAACGATGCGTGCCGCTGCTTCCGTGAATCCCGTCGCCTCGCTCAAGGAACTCGAACGGCTTCTGCCGCAGTGTCTGCTGGCCGATCAACTGCGGATTGGCTGGAAGGTCACACGCTGGCTCGAAGCCCACCGGCAGAGCCCGCGCGCGCCGCACGACCTGCCGCGGTGGCTCGACGAGGCGCGAGACTCGATCGCCCGGCGCGCGCGGAGGCAGGCGGCCCTGCCCGAGTTGCGCTACCCGCCCGAACTGCCCATCAGCGCCAAACGCAAGGGGATTCTCGACGCCTTGCGGGCGCACCAGGTGCTGATCGTCGCGGGCGAGACCGGGTCGGGCAAGACCACGCAGTTGCCGAAGATTTGTTTGGAGGCCGGTTTCGGCGTGCGGGCCAAGATCGGGTGCACGCAGCCGCGCCGCGTTGCAGCGCTTTCGCTTTCGCGCCGCGTGGCCGATGAAATCGATCGCCCGTGGGGCCGCGCCGTGGGATGCAAAATCCGGTTCTCGGATCAGACCAGTCCGGAGACGTACGTCAAGTTCATGACCGACGGCATTCTGCTTGCCGAGGCTCAGGCCGATCCGGTGCTGAGCGAGTACGAGGTGGTGATTCTGGACGAAGCGCACGAGCGGTCGCTGAACATCGATTTTCTGATCGGCCTGCTCAAGCGTCTGCTCGCCCAGCGGAGCGATCTCAAGCTGATCGTGACCTCGGCAACGATCGACACCGAGGCCTTTGCGCGGCACTTCGATGACGCGCCCATCATCACCGTCTCGGGGCGTCTGTTCCCTGTGACCGTGGAATACCGCCCGTTCGGCGCCGACTCGGGCGATGAAGACGGCGACGGGGTGGAGGACGGACGGACGTACGTCGATGCCGCGGTGGATGCCGTCCAGGACATCCTGGCCACTTCGGCCTCGGGCGACGTGCTCGTGTTCATGCCGGGCGAGCGTGACATCATCGAGACGCGCGACGCCCTGCGGGAGGCGGGTGGCGGACGGCTCGAACTTGTCCCGTTGTTTGGCCGGCTCAGCGCCGACGAGCAGCAGCGCGTGTTCGCCGCGTCGAAGCGGCGCAAGATCGTCATTGCGACCAATATCGCCGAGACGTCGCTGACGGTGCCGGGCATTCGCTATGTCGTGGACACGGGCCTCGGGCGGATCAGCCGCTACAATGCCCGGACCCGGACGCGGCGTTTGCCGATCGAGCCCATATCGCAGAGCAGCGCCAACCAGCGCAAGGGCCGCTGCGGGCGCGTTGCCGAAGGGGTTTGTTATCGGCTTTACAGCGAGGAGGAGTTCCAGGCCCGCCCGCTTTACACACAGCCCGAAATCCAGCGGGCGAATCTCGCCGATGTCATCCTGCGGATGAAGGCGTTCGATCTGGGCGATGTCGAGGAGTTCCCTTTCATCCACCCGCCCTCGCCGGCGGCGATTGCGGGCGCGTACCAGTTGCTGGCCGAGATCGGGGCGCTGGATGCCGACCGGCGCCTGACGCCCCTGGGCGAGCGGCTGGCGCGCCTGCCCGTCGACCCGACCATTGGCCGGATGATCCTCGAGGCGCAAATCGAGGGCGTCCTCGAACCGGTCCTGATCATCTCGGCCGGCCTGAGCATCCAGGACCCCCGCGAACGCCCCGCCGACCGCCAGGACGCGGCGTCCGCGGCTCACCGCCGCTTTCAACACCCGCGGTCGGATTTCCTGACGCTGGTGCGGATGTGGGAGGCCTACCACGAGTCGCTCGACTCGCTCAAGACGCAGAGCCAGATGCGCAAGTTCTGCCGCGAGCATTTCCTGTCCTTCCCACGCATGCGCGAGTGGCGCGACATCCACGCCCAACTCCGCGAGACCGTCGCGCACCTGGGCGGGCCGCCAGCACCCGCCGCGCCGGACGATGGGGACGAAACTCTCGAAGACGCGCTGGCCCAGGGACCGCACACGCTTGCTTCCAATGAACCCTGTGGCCGTCCCGCATCGCGGGATGAGTCCGCACCATCTGGCTCCGCCGAACATCGAGATCAGCGCCAATGCACGACGCCGGCTGCGGGGTCCATGGCGCAGCCCAAACAACAACAGGCCGCCCTCAGCGCGGCAGACTCCTGGTACGCCGCCGTTCATCGGTCGATTCTGACCGGCCTGTTCAGCCACGTGGCGGCGAGGAAGGAACGGAATCTGTATCGGCTGGCGGCAAATCGCGAAGCCATGGTTTTCCCAGGTTCAGGCCTGTTCGAAAGGGGGGCTGAACGGCGTGCCGAACCGGGGCCCAAGGACGCGCCGAAAGCCCCGCCCCGGTCTCAAACGCAGCCGGCCTGGATCGTGGCCGGCGAAATCGTCGAGACCTCGCGCCGTTTCGTTCGGACGGTGGCGGAAATTGACCCGCGCTGGGTTCTCGATCTGGCGCCACACCTGATCCGCAAGACCCATCTGGACCCGCACTGGGACCCCACCGCCGGGCGCGTCACGGCGCTCGAGCGCGTGACGCTCAACGGCCTGGTGGTCTCGGAGCGGATGGTGTCCTACCGTCAGAGCCATCCGGCGGAGGCGACGGACATCTTCATCCGCGCGGCGCTGGTCGCGGAAGGTCTGGCCGATCACTTCCGGAGTCCCACTCGAGTCCAAGGCAAGGCGGCGCAATCGCCGACCGCGCGGGCCGGGGTGGCGGGTCAGGACCGCCGCGAGCAAGCCGCGCCCGGGCAATCCCGCGTTGATCCGCCGCCGCCAGACCTCGCGTCGCTGCCATCGGCCTATCAGTTCCTGTGGCACAACCATCAACTGCGGCAGAAGATCGAGCTTTGGCAGACCCGATTGCAGCACCGGCTGGTGCCCGATCTGGACGAAGCGCTGCACCGGGCCTACGCGAAACGGCTGTCGAATGTGGGGTCGGTGGCCGACCTCAACCATCTCCTGCGCGAGCGCCGGGCCGAGGGAACGCCGTGGCTCTGTCTCGATGCGGCGGACCTGCTCGGGGAACACGCCGGCGCGTTCGACGGACTCGCATTTCCGGATGCCGTCGCCGTCGGCACCCAGCAGATTCCTGTCGCCTACGACTATGCGCCCGGCGACGAGCGCGACGGCGTGACGGTCCGGTTGCCCTTCACGCTGGCGCAGGTGATCGAGCCGCATCTGCTCGACTGGGCGGTGCCGGGTTTGCGCGAGCCTCAGATTCTCCATCTTCTGCAGGCGTTGCCCAAGGATTTGCGCCGCGCGTTGATGCCGCTCGCGCCCCGGGCAAAGGAAATGGCCCAGGCCATCAAGCCCTCCGGAAGCGCCTTTCTCCCGGCCCTGATCCGATTCATCCAGGAGCGCTACGGCGTCGACGTGCCCGGCGCGGCCTGGAGCGTCGAGTTGCTGCCAGCCCACCTGCGTCCGCGCTTCGAGATTCTGGGACGCGATAACCAGCCATTGGCATGTGGACGCGACCTGCGCGCGTTGCGGGTCGAACTCGAATCGAACGACAGCACCATCGAGTCCGAGGCGTGGCGGAGCGCCGTGGCGCGCTGGGAGCGTTACGGGCTGAAGGACTGGACCTGCGGGGACCTGCCCGATCGCATTCAGGTCGCGGATGTCGCGGGCTTTCCAATCGAGGCCTTCCCCGCCCTGCACGTCGAGGCGGGCGAGGTCTCGCTGCGGCTGTTTCGCAACGCCGCGGCTGCGACCGAGGCGCACGCGGGAGGCGTGCGGCGGCTGCTGGAAATGGGCCTGCAACGGGAACTCGCGTGGCTCGAAAAGGACCTGCGCAGTCTGGCCCAATGGCGCGTCCTTTACATCACGATCGGGCCTGTCGATGAACTCGAACCCACGGCTTTCGCAAACTTGCGGCGCCATCTCTTGACTCCATCCGCCGTCTCGCCCCGGACAGCCGCGGCCTTCGCGGCGCTGCGCGAGTCGATCCGCGCCGCGATTCGCGGCCTGGCGCCTCAACTCTCGGATCGATTGGGCGAGATTCTGCGTCTGCGCCAGGCCATCCTTCTCTGCCGAAAGCCGTATCCGCGAATGCGGGAGGATGCGGACCGGCTCGTGCCTGCGGGGTTCCTCGGACAAGTCCCGTTCGATCGACTCCCCCATCTTGCCCGGTATCTCAAGGCGATGCTGATTCGCGCCGAGCGCGCGGCTGTGAATCCAGCCAAGGACCGGGAGAAGCTCGATCGTGTGCAGCCCTGGATCGCTGCCCTCGATGCCATTCGGATTCCGCCCGATGCATCCGACGCCGTGCGCGGCGAGCGCGATGCGTTGCGCTGGCTCATCGAGGAATACAAGGTCTCCGTGTTTGCCCAGGAGTTGGGCACCGCGGGAACCGTGTCGCCTCGGACTCTCGAACAGGGACTGGCCGCGCTCCGAAACCGGCCCGCTTCCAACACCGGCCGCTCCCGCTAGCCCGGATCGATCTTGGCGCGGCAAAGCCGCAACCAAACGTCGGAGGGCCGATCCTGCAGTCGCGCATACGCGTCAACCTAAACAAAGCTCCTGAGTGGTTTCTCGGAGCAGCGCTGTCGAGGGTGTCTAACTCCTTGGGCCGGTGTCCGTTGTGGCAGTCGCCTCTGCTCGGTTCGGCTCCGAGGTCGCGAAGCGTTTGGAGTGCGGCGGTTTACCCGTTTTCCGACGACGGTCCCTCCGTGCGTTCCCATTCCAAAGCGGTGCTGAAGCACACGCACTCCAGACGCTTCGCGCTGCCGGACGCGCTCGTGTCCAGGCAGCTTCCGTGCAAGCTCCGCATCTCAGCCTCCCTAAGGTTGACGTGTGTGCCCAGTCGCGGGAGAGGCCCCGTCTCGAGACAATCACCCTCACCGACCAGGGCCTCTCCCGCGACTGCGGGATCGGCCCTCCGGGATTCGTCCGGGCTACTCGGCCCTCGTGAGCGCGATGGCCTCGGCGACGGTCTTGATTCCCGCGGGCTGCTTGTCGCCAAACGGACCGTCCGAACTGTCGGACGGCCACGTGGCGGGATCGGCGTATTGACCGTCGTCCTTGAACTCCTTCTGCAGGCGGGCCAGCTCCGCTTTCAATTCGGCAAACCTGGCCGCGATTTCGGGGCGCCGGGCGTCCTCCGGCGAGTGCAGCAGGTTGCGCTGCTCGGCGGGGTCTTTGACCAGATCGAACATCTCGTAAGCGTCCTGTTTCCAGTAGTGGATGAGCTTGTGCGTGGCCGTGCGGACCCCGAGATGGGCGGCTGTGTTATGATGGCCGGGGTCGTGGTAGTAGCGGTAGTAGACACTCGACCGCCAGTCGGACGGCGCCGCGCCGCGCAGCAGCGGAACGAGGGATCGGCCCTGCATGGACTCGGGGACGGGCAGGCCCGCCAGGTCGAGAAACGTCGGCGCAAGATCGATGTTGGCGACCAACTGCGAGGGGGTGTGGCCGGCCCGGAGTCCGGGGCCCCGTGCCAGCAGCGGGACGCGCAGCCCGGGCTCGTACATGAAGCGTTTGTCGTACAATCCCAGATCGCCAAGATACCACCCGTTGTCCGCCGAGTAGATGACAACGGTGTTCGCCGCCAGGCCGGCCTGGTCCAGATAGTCCAGAATCCTCCCCACGCCGTCGTCCACGCCCTGGACGCACGCAAGATAATCCTGCATGTAGCGCTGGTACTTCCAGCGGACAAGGTCCCTGCCGGTCAGCGTCTTGCCGTCCACCGTCAGTTCCATCGGCACCTCCTGCAGCCATTGGTTGCGGGCGGGGCCTTTGAGATCGGACGGCGGCTCGAGCTTGAGGTCGCGGCGGGTCAGGTCCCGGGCGACTGTCTGACGGTTGCGGGGAAGCGCCGCGGGGCGCGTGGCGTAATCGTCCCAGAGCGTGTCGGGCTCCGGTATGACCTTGTCCTTAAAAAGCGCCTTGTTCCGTTCATCGGGCTCCCACGCCCGGTGCGGGGCCTTCTGATGCAGCATCAGAAAGAACGGTTTGTCCTGCGGACGCGTCTTCAACCACTCGATGCCCAGGTCCGTGGTGATGTCCGTGCAATGACCCTGAATCGTGAGCCGGCGTCCGGACACCAGGAACGCCGGATTCCAGTACGCTCCCTGGCCGGGCAGGACAATCCAACGATCGAAGCCGGTCGGATCGGAGCCCAGATGCCACTTGCCGATCATTCCGGTGTGGTAGCCGCCGGCCTGCAAGCGCTTGGCGACATGATCGCGCCCGCCGTCGAACCGGTTGAACACCGGCACGCCGTTCACGTGCGAGTACTGCCCCGTGAGCAGCGTCGCACGACTCGGTGTGCAGATCGAGTTGACGACAAAGGAATTGAGAAAGCGCACGCCGTCCCTGGCAAGGCGATCGATGTGCGGCGTCTGATTGACCTTCGATCCGTACGCCGAGATCGCATGCTCGGCATGGTCGTCCGAGAAGATAAACAGAATGTTCGGCCGTGCGGAGTCCGCAGCCCGCAGCGGGACAATCGCCAGGAGCATCAGGCCGCCGAGGAGACAGAGCTTGTTTTTCATGGTCGTCGATCCGGAATGGACGAGTCGTTTCACGGACCCGGGCTGCGGTTCCAGGCCGGCCACGCCAGCCAAGCCCGATAATGGGCCGGCGACTGCTCCGGGCACGAGCAAATTCCGCCACCTACCGCGTTGATCGACCGGACGCGGACGCCCCCGCCTCGGCCTTCAGCAGGAAAAGGTCCGCGCGATCCACCGCCTCCCTGACTTCGAGCCCGACTGGCCGCAGCAGTGCAGGCCAGCGCTCGGCTGGCGGGAGGTGGTCGTGGCCAACCGCTCCGCCCACGCTTCGGTGGAAGGCGTTGAGCTGGCTGCTGCCCGCCAGGTGCAGCACCAGGAGCTGCCCCCCGGGCTTGAGATGCCGGGCCATCCGCCGCAGCGCCGCCGCCTGGTCCCGGAAATGGGGGAACGAGTGGAAACACAACACCCGGTCGAAAGACCCCTCGAACGGTTCTTCACCGCAGATGTCCAGAAGCACAAACTCGGCCTCCACGCCGCGCGCCCGCGCCTGCGCCAGCATCGCCTCCGAGAAATCGACCGCCACAACCCGGCCCGGCCTCACCGTGCCGGCCAGCCAGCCGGTGATCTGTCCCGTGCCGCAACCCACCTCGAGGAGATGGTGGCCCGCCTTCAACCCCAGACGCCCATCGAGTTCATGCAGCCGGCGCATCGTCGCGTCCGGATCGGGTCCGGTCCGGTCCCAGGTCGGGGCCTGGCGGTCGAAGTAGGCGACGCGCGGGTCGCGGGCCGGCGTTGATTCGTGAGCGCGGCTCATACTATTCTTTTTGGGTTGCGTAACACGGTGTTCCTGATAACATGGTTCGCATCGACAGTAATACTGGCGCGCGCGCCCAGTCAAGCCCGTCCCGGGCGTGCGCCGCGGGCGATCGAGGGCTTGGGGAAGACGAGAATGCAATCAAAAACGGTCATGTCATTTCCACCCGCCGCGCGCCGGATCGCCATGGCGATCGCGTTCTGCGCGGTTGCGGCGCCGGCTCTGGCGCAGACTGAGACGCACGCCGCCCTCCAGGCGGTCAACGGCGCGGGGGCAAGCGCGTGGAACGGCTCATTCCCGTTCACGCTGCGGGGAGTGCTGCTGTGCGATCCGGACGAGATGCTCGATGCCACGCCGCAATTCCTGCCGTGGGACAACGGGGCCAACCAGTATCGGATGGGTGGCGAATGGCAGGTGACTTTCCAGGCCGTGGACCCGGGCGACCGGGGCGGGACGACATGCTGGATGGGGCAGAACTACGGCAACCAGCCCTGGATTCACGAGAGCGATCTGAGCTACGGCAACGAGGCCTGGGTGCCGGAGGTCCTGCGGCTCGGTTTCGATCCCTCGAGCCTGCGGCAGTTCCGCGCGGGCGATCTGATCGAGGTGACCGCGCGCCAGGCGCTGTTCTACGGCGGCAAACGCAACATCAACGAAGGACACGACATCGACCCGGCTTTCAATTTCGACATCCGGCTCGTGACGCCCGACTACGGCCTGCCGGCGCCCGAAGTGATCACCCTGGCCGATGTCATGCAGCCGGGCGGCAGCGCGGACGATCCTGCATCCTGGCCGGCCATTTTTGATGCGACCCGCGCCGCCGGGGGCGAGCATTACCAAGGCATGCGGGTGCGCCTCAACAACCTCACGCTCGTGACACCAAACGGATGGAACCCCGCGAACAGTTGGGCGGCGCGCCGCTGCACTGTCACCGACAACGAGGGGCGGTTCTTCTGGCTGCGCCATCCGCGCTTCAGCCTCGGCCCGGCCCCGGACGGCCGGTTCGACGCCGTCGGCATCTTCAGCCAGGAATCCGGTTCCGGCAGCCAGGGCACCACCGGGTACGAACTGTTCGTGCAGCAGGTGATCCCCCAAGAGCCGCCCCTGCTCGGCATCGCCCACACCGTCGCCCTCACATGGCCGGTCAACGGCGCGGCTTACCAGCTCGAGTCTCGTCCCGACGTGAATTCGACGGAGTGGTCGGCGGTGACGAACAGGCCGGCGGAGATCGATGGCCGGAACACGGTTCTCGTGCCGCCCGCCCCCGATCCGCGGCAGGTGTACCGGTTGAGGAAGACGAACTGACGTCCTCTTATGCGCGCGGCGAACCAACGATCTGCGGGATTCACACTGGTCGAGTTGCTGGTGGTGATGGCCGTCATTGCCAGCCTCGCCGGCCTGCTGCTGCCCGCGCTGGCGCGCGCCAAGGAGAAGGCCAGGGTCATCAAAGTCCACGCCGAACTCTACGGCGTCGGCCTCGCGCTCGAGATGTACTCCGACGACCACGGCGGCCAGTTGCCGCCCGTGCGCGTCGACTGCAACAGCGATCTGTCCGCCCACTGGTGCCAGTTCCCCGTCGAGCTGGCCCAGGAAGGGTACCTCGCCCGCGGCAGCAAGCCCGGGCTGGCCGCCAATATGCAGGATGCGTTCAACCCCGGCCACACTTACAAGTACGCCACCCCCGGCCCGCAACTGCTCAACGACTCCGTCGGCGGCAATTACAGGCTCTGGGTCCCCGACGATTTTCCCAATTGCGCCAGCGCGTCCGGCAAATACTACTCGAACCGGACCGACTCCCCCGTGCGGTGGGTTCTCTGGAGCCTGGGACCGCGCCCGGACAGTGACAGGACCCTGGACAGCCACGCGCCGATCGCCAGCCGCAGTTGGTACCGGCGCGCGGGGGAAGGCGGCGTCATCGCCCGCATCGCCACGCGCGAGGCAATGCAGTTCAAGACGCCATGACCCGGCCGCTGCTCCGAATCTGCGCGGCCGCCGCGCTGGGACTGCTGATCCTGCCGGGCTGCCGCCGCGCCGTGCAGCCGGCCGATGTCCCGCGCATCGCCACGACAACCTCGTACCTCGAAGCCGCGGCGTCCGACCTGCTGGGTGGCGCCCTGAGCATCGTCCGGCTCGCCGAACCCGGCACCTGCCCGGGGCACTTCGACATGCGCCCCAGCCAGATCGCCGCCCTGCGACAGTGCCGCGCCTTGTTCCGATTCGATTTTCAGAAAGGCCTCGATGCGAGGTTTCAGGGGGCGGACGCCCCTTTGCGTGTCACCGCGGTGAGCGTTCCGCGCGGGATGGGCCGGCCCGACAGCTACCTTTTGGCCTGCCGCCAGATGGCCGATGCGCTGAGCGCGCTCGAACTGGTCTCCCGGACCGAGGCCGAGACACGCCTGCGGGAGATTGCGGACCGGCTCGACGCCTTGTCCTGCGACGCCACAAACCGCGTGAGGGGCGCCGGATTGAGTGGCGTGGCTGTCATCGCCAGCGGGCGGCAGCGCGACTTCTGTGAATGGCTCGGGCTCGATGTCGTGGCCACCTTCAGCGCCGCCGACGCCGCCAGCATCGGTGAAATCGAGCAAGCCATCGCGGCGGGCAAGCTCGCCTCCATCAAGCTGGTCATCGCCAACCTCCCCGAGGGCCGGCGGACGGCCGATGCCTTGGCCGGGCGGCTCGGGGCGGGCGTGGTCGTGTTCGAGAACTTCCCTCTGGTGCGCAATGGACGCGTCTCGTTCGACGCCATGCTCGAAGCGAATGTCGAGGCCCTGGCGCGCACGGCACTGCCATGACGCGCGCAGCCGTTGAAGTCCGCAGCCTCGCCGTCCGTGCCGGACATCGCCGGCTGCTCGACATCGAGCATCTGCGGGCCGATCTGGGCAGCGTGGTCGCGCTCATGGGGCCGAACGGTGCGGGCAAAACCACGTTGCTCCGGGCCTGTCTCGGCCTGGCGCGTCCCGCGTGCGGCGGCTGCGCGGTGCTCGGAGTGGACGTGGGCGGGCTGCATGGCCGCGGTCTGGCCAGTCTGCGCCGCCGGATCGGCTATGTGCCGCAGTTGCTTCCGGTGCGCAGCGAACTGCCGTTGACGGTGCGCGAAGTGGCCGCCATCGGCCGCACCGCGCGCGCCGGCCTGTTCCATGCGCTGACCGCGGAGGATTGGCGGGTTGTGGATGGATGGCTTGAGCGCCTTGAGTTGACGGCGCTGGCCGACCGGGCCTTCAACCAGGTGTCGGGCGGCGAGCAGCGCAAGGCGATTATTGCGCGGGCCATGGCGCAGGACCCGGAGTTGCTCTTGCTCGACGAACCCACGGCCAACCTGGATTTGGGCTGGCGCGAGCGCATCGTCGAGACGGTGCAGTCTCTCCACACCCAAACGCGCATTAGCGTCCTCCTCGTCTGCCACGAGTTGGAAGTTCTGCCGCCGGCCTGTCGCAAGGTCATCCTGCTCGAAGGCGGGCGGGTCTCGGCGTCCGGCTCGCCCGAAACGCTGTTCACCACAGCGCGCGTGTCGCAACTCTACGGCGCGGGCCTGCGCGCGGTGCATGAGGGCGGACGCCACGCCGTGCTGCCGGGAGGATCGGCCCATGATTGACCTCGTGTTCTGGGCTCCCGTGATGGCCGGAGGCGCCCTGGCCGGCGCCTCGAGCGGCGTGCTCGGCACCTTCATCGTCGGCATGCGCATTCCCTTCCTGGGCGTCTGCGTCGCCCACGCCGCGCTTGCCGGCGCTGTCTTCGGCGGCCTGGCCGGCCTCGAAGGACGGCAACTCCTCGTGCCCGCGCTTGCCGGCGCGGTCCTGACCGCCCTGGCGCTGGGACTGCTCAACCCCCAACGCGCCCATCTGGACGACAACACGGTCCTGAGCTTCCTCTTCTCGGCCACGATGGGACTGGCCTTTCTCGGCATCGGGCTTTACGCCATCATGGGCAGGAGCGACAACGATGTGCGCAGCCTCCTCTGGGGCAGCCTCAACTTCTGCCGCTGGAGCGACGTCCGCCTGATGCTGGCCGCCTCGACCGCCCTGGCCATCTACGTCGTCCTCTTCTTCAAAGAACTGCGCGCCATCCTCTTCTCCCGCGCCGACGCCGAAGCGTCAGGCATCCGCGCCACGGCGGTCTGGACGGGCTTCCTCATCCTGACAGCCGCAACGCTGACGGTGAACTTCCAGACGGTGGGCGGCCTGATGATCTACAGCCTGATCTGCAACCCGGCCGCGGCGGCATTCCAGTTGACGCGCGGCTGCGGGCCGGTGCTTGCGCTCGCGGCGGTGTTCGGCGCGGCCAGCGGCCTGGGCGGTTTTTTGATCGCGGCAGGCACCGACCTGCCCAGCGGCGCGGTGATCGTGCTGGTGTCCTCGGCCCTGCTCGGGGTCGCCGCCCTGATCGGCCATCGGGGGCGGCACTAACCCGCATATTTCACACCCCGTCGGTGCACATGGCGGTCAGACTTCGCAAGA
>DAOOQY010000061.1:0-11767 GCA_035389025.1 Verrucomicrobiota bacterium | reverse complement strand
GGAAGGGTTCGGATTGAGCGCGTGGCGAGCACCAGCAGCCTCCAGACCACTCCCGATCCCAGCGTAGTCGCACTTGCCGCCGGGGCCACACCGCAAATCTGGCTCCCGGAAAATGGCCCGATGGTCAGGGTCGTCTCCATCGGAGGCCATCCTGCCCCAACGGACCCGCGCGCTGAATTTGGCGTCATCGGCTCGGACACAGTCCTGCCGAGCGTTTCTTCCACAACGGTGGTCATCGAGACGACAAACGTCGAGCAAGCGTCAGCGGTCACTGTCCGTGCCACTCCGCGTTCAAACGGCAACTACACGGAAACCGCCGCGTCAGTCAGCCAGGTGGTCAGCGAGAACCCGCTGGTGCTTCGTTGGACAGCCACCGTGCCTGTGAATCCCGGTTACTCGGCCTTCCAGGTGAGGGTCGTGCGGCCCTGATCCTGTCGCCGCTCCACAGCACACCTCACAGAGCCCACCTGTATGAATGCCCAACCATCATGTCGTCGGAGTGCTCTCCGCCGTAGCGGCGGCTCGGCGGAGCGCCGCGATTCGGGAGCCGGACCATCCGCGGTGCTTTGCCGTGCCGGCGCTGCGCTCCCTTGGCTAACGCTGCTCTTGTGGCTGCTCGCTCCCTTGGCCGCCCAAGCGCAAAACGAGGAGTACAAGGAGGCCATCTCGCGCGAAGTGTCGGTCTTCAGCGGCTACGACCCCGCAATGCCATTCCGGGAGGTCATTTCGCGCGAGGTGTCAGTCTTCGTTGGGGCCGAACCCGAACCGCCATACCGTGAGATCGTCTCCCGCGAGGTGTCAGTCTTTGTCGGAGCCGAACCCGATCCACCGTACCGCGAGATCGTCTCCCGCGAAGTCTCGGTCCTGCAACCCAACGGCGCGAGCTGGTTCGTGGACGGCGCCGAGGTGGTGAGCCTGCCGATGTTGCGCACCTACAAGGCGTTCGACCAGGCGGACACCACCGTCTGGCTGCGGGCGTCTGGCGCAGGCACCGTCTTGAGCCTGCCCAACGTAACGAACGTGATCGGCAACGCCCGCCGCAACGGCTACCTCCGCATTGAAGCGCTCGACGGCGGTCGGGTGGACCTCGCCTCCGTCCTGGCGATGACCCAGCCCTACGACGGGGGGGACCCCACCGCCCCACGCGGCATCCAGGTCCTGGCCGACGGCACCAACAGCGTCGTGGACCTCTCGAGCCTCGTGTCGTTTCAAGACCTCGCCGCCACCCCCGGTTCCCGCCTCGAAGCCCGCAACGGCGGCGCCATCCTCCTGGGCGGCGGCCGCGACCTCGCGTTGCGCCAGATCACGCTGGTCGCCAGCGGACAGGGCACCAAGCTCGACTTGTCAGAGTTAAGGACGTTTGAGGGTGGCCCGCCGGCTTCCCCCGCGCAGATCCAAGCCCTGAGCGGAGCCACCGTTGACCTGCGTCTGGTGCAGGAAATGGGCATCGGCGCGACGAGCATACTGGCGGACGGCGCCGCCAGCGTGATCGATCTGTCGAGCCTCGTGCGCCTGAACGCGGGCAGCCTCGAAGCGCGCGGCGGGGGCATGATCCTGACGCCCCGCTTGCGTTTCCTGGATCGCGTCACGCTCACGGTGCGCAACACCGGCGGAATCGGCCTCGCCGAGCTCCGCAAACTCACGAACTCCCGCGTGACGGTTGACGGAACCACCATCGAGTTCACTCAGCTCTTCAACTGGTCTGGCACTGTTTTCGAGTACCTGAACGATGGCACGATCCGGCTGCCGCAGATCGACTTCCAGCTCACCAATCTGACCCTCAGCACGAACCAACTCTGGTGCGGAGACCCTCTGACCGTTTCTTGGCAAGGCATCAACCGCACTGGCGCCGAAGTGCTCGGAAGCTGGACCGACACCATCTATCTCTCGGCCGACGATCGCTGGGACATCGGCGACATCCTCTTGGGAACCGTGGATCAAACCAACGGCCTCGCCAGCAACGCCCTGTATTCCGCCTCCGCCGAGGTCTTCGTCCCCGGGGTGTTCCCGGGCAATTATCACGTCCTCGCCCGCACCGTCGCGTTCAACATGGAAGGCACCAACGGACCGGACAACACCACCGCCATCCCAACACCGGTTTACATGCCCGAAATCGTCCTGGGTTCGCCCACGAACAGCGTCTTCCTCCAACCCGGCCACGCCCGCTACTGGCAACTCGTCACCACGGCTGACGAGGATCTCCGCGTGTCGCTGGACCTGCTCGCGACGAATGGCGCAACCGAGCTCTACCTTGGTTACGCAGGGATACCAACCCGATCCCAATTCGACGTGAAATACAGCAAGCCCTTCCAGCCTGACCAAGTGGTCCGCGTGCCGGGAACAAGAGCCGGAACGAACTACGTTCTGGCGTACGCGGATGCGCTGGGTGGCCAGCGGACGCCCTTCACGATACTGGCCGAATACTTGCCGCTGTCTCTGCTCGACTGCACGCCAAAGTTCGGCGGCAATGAGGGGGACGTTACCATCAAACTCATCGGTAGCGCCCTGGCGACCAACACCACCGCCAAGCTTCTGTGTCTCAGCAGCAATTCGGTGCCACGCGAGATTCTACCCATCCGCACGCGGCGCGCTGGCTGTGACCTACTCTTTGTCACGTTTGACCTGCGCGGCATCAATCCCTCCGTAGCGGATGTCGTGCTCGTTGCAGATCAGGGGCAGTCACGGGCTCTTCGTGCAGCATTCACAATCGAGCTTGGGAGAAACGGTCCTTTGGAACTCTCGTGGGAATCTCCTCGTGCAAGTCGCCGCCATTGGCTTCCGGTGAAATTCCCGGTGACTGTCCGCAACACCTCGAATCACGATGCGGACTTTGTCGCAGTGCAAGGCTGGGCCACAAACCACCCCACCGTGTCCCTGTCAGTCAGCGGCCCGGTTCTTCAGGCTGGGACGATGACTGCAAGCGGGGGATATGTTTCCTACATTCTTCCGCGGCTTGCGCCGATGGAAGCGGTCGAACTGCTATTCACTGCCCGTGTTGCGGATGACTACCCCGGCGACTACCTGAGTGTCGCGTGGCAGGCGGACGCACTTGGGAGGGAGGAGTTTATTGCGACTTGCGCGTTCCAGTTTGAGGCCATGCGCCAGGGGGTTCTTGAAGCCACCCATCTCCAGCCCAACTCACCGCAACTGTACGCGCTCGCAACAAACGAAACCGCCTGGTTGGCGGCCTCTGTTCAAAGCCTTGCGCAAGCAGGCTTCGACATCGAATTGTCTGAGTTCAGCCATCACACGCAAGCCCGGGTTCCTAATGGCGGCAGGATATCAGGCTGGTGCATAGCATGTGGGATTCTCTGTGTACTTCTTGGAGCTAGTACTGGAGGGCTTTGCGGCGTGCTGGGGGGGGGTTAGCGGGGGCAGGAGGTTGCTTCATTGTAGTGACTCTTGTGTGTGGCTATCTATGTATGACGGGTCCTTGTCTTCCTTCGCCAGGTGGAGGCGGAGGTACAGCCGTTGTGAAGCCTGTGGATCCCAACTCAAAAGCCGGCCTCAGCGGCTTGGGCCCACGAGCATTCGTTTCAACGGGCGATGCCCTGGAGTATTTGATAGAGTTTGAGAACCAACCAACAGCAACAGCAGCGGCACTGGAGGTGAAGATTGTCGACCAGTTAGCGCAAGACCTCGACTGGGCCACTGTGGAGCTTGGGGAGATTGAGTTTGGAGGCATTCGGATTCAGGTGCCGGGCGGTCTCGACCACTATGAAGGGCGACTGGCGATTGATGGTTGGACCTGGGATTCGAGTAATGGATGGCATCGCGGCGGAGAGCCTTTGGTGGTTGATGTGCGCGCGGGAGTGGACGTTTCCACTGGAGTGCTTTCGCTTTCCGTGGCGTGTGCCAGCGCCAACACTGGCACTTTTCCAGAAGATCCTTTTGCCGGTTTCCTTCCACCCAATCGGCCTGAGCTCCTCTATTACGCCACGAACCGAGCCGCTTGCTGCGGGGCGACTGGTACGGGCGAACGGGTCCAGCCTGGTCAGGGCTACCTCACATACACCGTAAGACCACGAGCCAATGTGGCGACTGGCACCATCATCACCAACGGAGCGAGCATTGTCTTTGACTGGAACGACCCCATTGACACTCCGACGGTGTTCAACACGATTGACGCTGGCGCGCCCGTCAGCAGCATCCGGGCGCTGGGGGCGGAGAGCGGGCGGACCTTCCTCGTCCAGTGGGCCGGTGCTGACGACCTCGACGGCTGTGGCGTAGCGAGTTACGACATCTACGTTTCCTCCGACGCCACCAACTATGTGCGCTGGCTGCAAGACACGGCCGACACGAGCGCCTGGTTCGCCGGGCAGCCTGGCGAGACGTACTACTTCTACAGCATTGCGCGGGACTGGGTTGGCAACGAGGAGGCCAGGCCGAATTCGCACCAGGCATTCACTGCGGTTTCGACGAATGCTCCGGTGCTGGTTTCCGCGACCGATCAGTCGGCCATGCCGAGGTCCGCGCTGGTCTTCACCAACACGCTGGCGAGCGGCACACCGGCGGGCGAATGGCGTTTCAGCCTGGGGGACGGGGCCCCCGCGGGTGCGAGCATCAACGCAACCAGCGGCATCTTCCAGTGGACCCCGACCTGTGAGCAGGCGAGCCGCAATTACCCGATTACCATCTGGGTCACGGATACGGGCAATCCCAACCTGCTCGACGCCACCTCATTTACGGTGGCGGTGAGCGAGTGCGTCGTGCCGAGCCTCGGTACCGTCGTCTTGCGGGCCGGGGAGAGCGGTCAGGTGCCGGTGCAGCTCCTTTCGACCGCGCCGCTCACGAATCTCACCATGACGGTCGATGCGCCGGCAGGTCGGCTGACGAACCTGTCGATCGAGCCGATCGTGTCGCCGATTTGCGCGGCGACCCTGGCGCCGACGGTGACGAATCTCGTCGCCGGGCAGGACGTATTCGACCTGAATCTGACGACGTGCGCCGGCCAATTCCTCATTGGCACGCAACAGGTTGCCTGGCTGCACTTCTCGGCGGTGTCGAATCTGCCGTCCGCCTTCGTGGACCTGAACCTGGACAACACGGTTGGCTACCAGCTTGACGGCACGCCGGTGCGGAACTTCGCGCCTCAGTCAGGCCGGCTGGTCATCATTGGCGAGGAGCCGCTGTTGCAGGCGGTGCTTGACACCAATGGTCAGCCGGCGCTGGTCCTGTTCGGCCCGCCGGATCGGGAGTACGTCATCGAGACGGCGCCATCGCTCGACCCGACACCGGGGTGGTCCGTCTGGCGCGACCTCGAATTGACGGACTTGTTTGACACCGTCGGCATTCCCGACGTTGAGCAGCAGCGCTTCTACCGCGCGCGACGGAAGTGACGCCAAGCGAGGCGGAGGCCATTCGTCACTGGCCTCCGGAGCGGGCCGGACGATGACGAAGGGCAGGGCCGAGACGGATGTTCGCATCCCTCGGCCCTTGCCGCGTGATCGGAGCGGCGGCTTGCTGCGGTCTGGCCAACCACTCGGAATCCGTGTTCCGCCCTGAATCGGTGTGGGGTTCCTCACTGACTCGGTCTCGTGAAATGTCGAATGTCGAGATGTGACCCCACTCTCATTTTGCATCAGCCGCCGGCTCGCTGAGACGTGTGCCTGGCCAGGCCCTTTTCGTCTTTGTCCAACGCCGGCCAAACCTGCAATCCTGCGGCGGCGGCGAGTGGTCGTTGCCGCGAGTTGCGGTCGAAAGACAGAAACCAAGTCGCCCCCATTGCCACGGCGGCAGCGACCAGGACGAGGTCGTGACCACCTGGCTTCAGCGTGCGGGAGAACCGCCGGGCAAGACTCTCGGCATTCTGGAAAGCGTCGGGCCAATCCACCGACTCCGTCCGGAGACGCAATCCCTCCGCCAGATCCTCTTCGAACTTCCTCGCGGCTCCAGTTTCAGGCTTGCGAAGGAGGACGTTCAGGACCTCCACACGGCACAACTCGGAGACTGTGACCACTTTTTGGTCATCAGCCAGATACGCGCTGATCGTCGCGAGTTCGGCGTGATTTGTCAGAGGGTCGTAAAGCCGGACGATGAAGCTGGCATCGGCGCAGAACCTCATGCCGATTCCTCCATGGTCGCTTCGCAAGCGCGCCGGCGCCGCCGGTCTTCGTTCAATTCCTCCACGAAACCGCCGCCCTTGCCTTTCTGTTTCCTGAGCCAGTCAAAATGCGCCCTCCAATCCGGCTTTCTTTCTGGCTCTGGAGCTGTGTGCGTCAGGTAGCCGATCGCCCGCCCGTTCCGGCGCAATTCAAAAGTCTCCCCCCGTTCCAGGGCGTCCAGCACAGTCGCCGTCTTCCGGTTCAAATCACGCATCGTCAGCGTTTTCATGTCAGACACTATGCGCCTGACGTCTGCGTCGTGCAAGCCAAGTCTCCATTGCCTCTCGAATTCCCGGCGCCGGTGTTGGATGCTTCCAGCCGTGGGGCGTCTACTGAGGTCTTCTCCAGCCCGCATAGCAGTCCTCTTGCGAAGTCTCAGTGCCCTGTGCACCAGAGGGGTGTGCCACCATATGTTCACTTCGTGCATCTTGGGCACGATTTTTCCCAGGACGCGCTGCGCAGCAGCGCCGGCGCAGCGCGGCGACCGGCGCGTTCGTCGGCACCAGAGGTGTACGAGGGTCTCATGGCTTTGGTTGCGGCTCTGCCGCGCTGCGAAATATGCGGGCTAAAGACCGCTGGCGGGTATGCTCGGGCCCCGCCGCCTTATCCCCAGTCACAATCCCTCGCCGCAGCGCCCCTCGGGGTTTTCAGACATGCTGCAAGGCTTTACGTTCTCTTCCGGGCCTAGATCGTTCGATGGTCTTGAAGTGCGTTGGACCGTCTGCTATTGACGCTTCGCATGAACTGTCTTGCGTCTCTCCTTTCTTCCTGTCCGCCCCGTTTCGGGTCGCGTGCGCCTGCGAGGTCCTGGCGGCTTCCGACCAAGGCGACGGCCTGGCTGGTCATCTCGCTTGCTTCAATCGCATGTGCGCCCGGAGTGGCGGCGGGCGACGCGCCCGCCGAGCGTTTGCGAATCGCTTTCCCGGATGCACGGCTGGCGGTGCATGGGCTGCCGTGGTTCGCCGAGGACACGCCCGCTTTGCGCCGTCTCCCCATGCGTCTCGAGAGCCGGTTGCGCCCGGCGGTATGGAACCTTGCCCAGCACCCGAGCGGCGGGCGCATTCGGTTTCAGACCGATTCGACCACCGTCGGACTGGTTGCCGAGAACCCGGGGTTCTCGAACATGCATCACATGGCCAGCGTGGGTGAGAACGGGTTCGACCTGTATGTCGAGGGCGATTACATCGGCAGCGCCTGGCCTGATGCCCAAGGCAAGATCACGAAGGAATGGCGGATCGGGACGGACCCGAAGCCGCGCGATGTGACCCTTTACCTGCCGCTTTACAAACCGGTGAAGGTGATCGAGGTCAGCTTGGACGCCAAGGCCTCGTGCACCGCGGCGACCCCTTATGCGATACGGCGCCCGGTGGTGTACTATGGTTCGAGCATCACGCAGGGCGGTTGCGCCTCGAATCCGGGAGGATCGTGTCAGGCCCTGCTCGAACGCTGGCTCGACGCGGATTTCGTCAATCTGGGTTTCAGCGGGAATGGATTGGGAGATCCGCCGGTGGCGGAGGCCATTGCCGAACTCGAACCGTCGTGCGTGGTTTTGGACTTCTGGGCCAACCCCGGCCCTGAACAATACGCCGCTGCGCTGCCGGTCTTTGTGGACATCCTCCGCCAGAAGTTGCCGCGCGTGCCCATCCTGGTGACCGGCCCGTTCTACTTCGCCGCGGAGACGGCGGGCGGCGGTGTCGCGTCCACACAAGCCGCCAAGCGGCGGACCGCCAAGGAGTTTGTCCGCGCGCGGCGGAAGGCGGGCGATCGGGCGATCGTGTTCGTGGATGGTCTCGAGATGCTCGATCGGAGCCAGGCGATCGGGCTTGTGGACGGGGTGCACTGCAACTCGCTCGGCTTTTATTTCAACGCCCGGGGGCTCGAGCCGCACCTGCGTAAGGCGCTGCGCCACTAGCCCGCGTCTTTCACACCCCGTCGGTGCACAGGGCGGTCAGACATCGTGAGAGGACTCCTATGCGGGCTAGTCCGTGTGAAAGACCTCCTGCATCGTTGACCACCATTCGCCGGGCGCGCGATCGGCAAGCGGTTTCTGGCATGGCTCGCAAAACGACCACCATCGCCGGGTCGTCGGGTCCGCAGCCATCTTCGCCATGTCCGCCGCGAAGTCGTCGCCCGTGTACTCGAAGTAGCTGAACAGATAGGGCTGTCCGTCGTCGAGTCGCCGCAGGTAGATCGAGTAGTTTCGGATGTGGCAATCCGCGATCATCCTGAGCACGTCGGGCCAGACGGCGGCGTGCAGCTTCTTGTATTCGTCCACTTTCTCGGGCTTGAGTCCCAGCACCATGCCATAGCGTTTCATAGGATTTTCCTTCGCGCGAAGCCCCGCGCCCCGCATCGCGGTTCGCGGCGATCCGGCCAAAGGTGAATTGGCCGCCCCGGTCGAGCGGGGTTCACGACGCGTTTGTAGCATCGAGCGGTCTGGATGCAAAGAGCGTGTCCACCTTGGCTTTGACCGCGGCGTCCATCGCGATGAGGGGCGGCCAGGGGCGTTTGAAGCCTTCGCCCGGCAGCTTGCGGGTGGCGTCGATTCCCATTTTCGTGCCGATCCCGATTTCGGGCGTGGCGTGGTCGAGGACGTCCGCCGGCCCCCGGGTGACGATGGTGTCCCGTTGCGGGTCGGTGTTGGCGCAGAGGCGGAAGAGGACGTCGCTGGTGTTATGCACGTCGACGTCGTGGTCCACGATGACGATGTACTTCGTGAACATCATCTGTCCCATGCCCCAGAGGCCGTGCATGATCTTGTAGGCCTGCATCGGGTAGGTCTTCCGGATGCTGACGAACACCAGGTTGTGGAAGACGCCCTCCGGCGGCAACGCGATGTCCACAATCTCGGGGAAGTTCATCCTGAAGACGGGCAGGAAAAGCTTCACCGACGCCGCGCCGATGTAGAAATCCTCCATGGGCGGGATGCCGACGATTGTGGCAGGGTAGACGGCGTTCTTTCGATGGGTGATGGCGGTGACATGGAAGACGGGATAGGGCTCGGGCAGTGTATAGAAGCCGGTGTGATCGCCGAAGGGGCCTTCCTCGCGCAGCGGCTCGAGCGGATCGACATAGCCCTCGATGACGAAGTCGGCGTGCGCAGGCACCTCGAGGTCGTTGGTCTCGCACTTGACCAACTCGACGGACTTCCTTCGCAAATAACCGGCCAGAAGATACTCGTCCAGACCGTCGGGCAGAGGCGCCGTCGCCGCAAAGGCCAGCATCGGATCGCCGCCGAGAAAGACGCTCACGGGCATGCGCGTCCCCGTTTCGAGATAATGGCGTCCGTGTCGGGCGCCGACCTTGTGGAGTTGCCAATGCAGACCGGTCGTGCGGTCGTCGTAAACCTGGATTCGGTACATCCCGACGTTTCGCTCGCCCGTGATGGGGTCCCGGGTGACGACGCAGGGCAGGGTGATGAAGCGTCCGCCGTCCAGAGGCCAGCATTTGAGGATCGGGAGGTCCAGGAGTGTGGGGGGATCCGAGATGGGAGATGGGAGATGGGAGATCGGGGATCGGGGATCGGAGATCGGGGATCGGAGATCGGGGATCGGAGATCGGAGATCGGGGATCGGAGTTCGGAGTTCGGAGATGGGAGATGGGGGGTGGCTTCGTTCGACTTCGGTGTTTGACGAGCCCGTGGCAGTAGGATTCGAGGTCTGCAGCTTGAGATCTGGGATCGTCGGCGCCGGTGGCCAGGGCTGGTTGCGTCGCGGAGGGGCTTCGAATCGGTGGATGACCTCCTTGCACGGGCCGTCCTTGACGAGTTTGGGTTTGGCGTGGCGCAGTTCGAGCGCGGTGCCGAGCAGTTTCAGGGCGTCGCGGAAACCGGCGGGTGGCTTGGCCTTCATGAGCGAGGCCAGTTCGGCTGCAACGTCGTCGACGGACCGGGCGCCCATGCTCAGAGCAAGGCGGTTCCAGGAGCCCAGGGTGTTGATGGCGACGGGGAATGGACTGGTCTGGCCGTTGATGGTCGGGTGTTCGATGAGCAGGGCCTTGCCGCCGCCCGGCGCTTTCATCTGGCGATTGGCCAACTCGGTAATTTCGAGTTCGGTGGCGAGGGGCGCGGAAACCCGAGTCAACTCGCCTGCCCGGTCGAGGGCGGCCACCCAGTCACCAAAGGAATCGAATGCCATAGCGCCGTGAGCGTAGAGGGATAGAGGGAGAATGGAAAAGCGAGAATGAGCATCGCGCCAGCTCAGGCAGTGGCGGGCTTCGCCATGAGTCGACCCTTGGAGGGGGGACGGCTCGTCCCCCGCCGAAGGGTGTTTTTAAAGGGGTTTGCGGCGACGAGGCCGTCGCCGCTCCGCGCTGGTTCATGGTCCCCGTGCGCATTAAACTGTTGAATGTCAATGCTCCCCATGAACCTCGACATGGAAAGCGGCGCTGAAGCGCCGCAGTCCAAGCGCTTGCGCGGCGTGGTGTGCGGCTTCGAACCCCGCGAAGCGTTTGGAGTGCGGCGGTTTACCGCCGCTTTGAATTCGTGTTCCCCGAGCGGTTCAGAGAGGAACAGGCCATGACTCACATTGGGTTCCCGTTGGATTCTCCTTGCGGCGGGGGCGGCGAGTTCGCATAAACACCGGCCACGAATATGCATGCGAATTCCACTGTCGGATTGCGCCAGACGCTCGTGCTGGCGCTCACTGCGTTCACTTTGCAGGCCGTGTCGGCGGCCGAGAATCCCTATCTGGGCCGCTGGGCATTGACCATACCGGGAGGCGGCGCGGGGTGGCTCGAAATCACGAAGGAGAAGGGCTACTACGACGGCAGCATCCTGTGGGGCGGGGGAAGCGTGGTGCCTGTGTCGGGGGTGTTCTTCCATGACGACATGCTGTTCGTGATGCGGACGCGGGAGGTGAAACGCAAGAACGACGCCGGTCAGACGGTGCGGACGCATCAGTTCACGGAGTTAATCACGGGGCGGGTGGACGGGGATGTTCTGCGTCTGGATCAGACAAACCCGAGCGACAACGGGGAGGGGATGAGCCGGGCTGCCTTTACGGGCAAGCGCATCCCGCCGCTGCCGCCTCGGCCCGACTTGGCCAAGGTGAAGTACGGCGAGCCGGTCGCTCTGTTCAACGGGCGCGACCTGACGGGCTGGCGGTTGCTCGATCCGGGGTCGGCGAACGGGTGGAGTGTGAAGGATGGGCTGCTCATCAACCGACCGGTGCAAGAGGAGGGCAAGCCGCACAAGAACTACGGCAACCTGCGGACCGATCGTGAGTTCGAGGACTTCAACCTCACGCTCGAAGTCAATGTGCCCAAGCGCGGCAACAGCGGCATTTACCTGCGTGGGATTTACGAGGTGCAGGTCGCCGACTCGCACGGACATCCGACCGATTCGCACAACATGGGCGGTCTCTACAGCCGCATCACTCCCACCGTGAACGTCTGCAAGCCGGCGGGCGAGTGGCAGACGTTCGATATCACTCTGGTCGATCGCCATTTGACGGTGATTCTCAACGGCACGAAGGTCATCGACAACCAACCGGTCCTCGGTTGCACTGGAGGGGCGATGTGGTCCGATGAGTTCCGCCCGGGCCCCATCTATTTGCAGGGCGATCACGAGGCTGTGGACTACCGCAACATCGTGCTTCGCCCCGTGGTGAAGTAGCGACCGGATGCGAGAGCCATTTCCGGCGTGTCGGCAGTCGCAGACTCGC
>DAOOQY010000060.1:0-11814 GCA_035389025.1 Verrucomicrobiota bacterium | reverse complement strand
TGGAACGTTCAAAAAAAGCCAAAAAAACATTGACAGGGGCTGGTTGACTTGTGAGATTGCGCGCACACACGGAAACAACAAAAACAACATATGAGAACTAAAACAGCATTACTGACGGCTGCGTTAGGCCTTGTGGGTGCCGCTACGGTGTCCGCGCAGGTCTACTCGGTCAACGTCGTGGGTTATGTCAACAGCGAGTTGAAGGCTGGCTGGAATCTGATCGCCAACCCGCTCGACAACACGGCGGCCAATGGGAACACTGTCGGCGTCATGTTCGGCACTGCGTTGCCGGACGGCTCGGCGGTCTACAAGTTCGACAATGCGAACGGGAAGTATCTCGACACTGTCAGTTACACCTCGTTGTTCGGTTGGTCCGACCCGGCTCTGACGTTAGTGCCCGGAGAGGGCGCATTCGTCTTTGTCGAAGGCAGCGCCGCGGTGACGATCACGTTCGTTGGCGATGTCAAGCAGGGCACGCTGGCCACTCCGTTGTCCAAGGGATTCAACATGGTGTCGTCACAGGTTCCCCAAGCGGGCCTGTTGGTGACTGATTTGGGCTATGTGGCGGTCGACGGCGACACGGTGTACCAGCACACCCGTGGCGGAGGCTACAAGGACGGCAACACCTTCACCGGGCTGTTCGGTTGGAGCGGCGGTGAGCCGACGGTCGGTGTGGGCGAGGCCTTCTGGCTTCAGAAGGAAGCGGCCGGCACATGGACTCGGACCTTCTCGGTGCAATAGCGGAATAACCAAACAGGCTGAAAAACCAAACGGAAATAATAGCAAAACTATGAAGAAAACGTTACTTGCGTTAGCAAGCTTGGTGGCGGTTGGCGTGGCGATGGCCGCGGACGGCGGTTTGCTCACGTTCAATACGTACTACGCGGCCGCCAACAACCTGAAGGTCACGGCGAGTGATGGGCAGGAAATCTCGACGGCGAACGGCTGGTATCTGACCCTGCTGAATGGCAGCGGCGCCCAGGTGATGGGCACCAAGGGTGGAGCGCTTGGGTCTCTGGTTCCCGTGGTGGTGAACTTCACGGCCACCAGCGGATATGCTGCCGCCGGCGGTGACTGGTCGCTTGCGGGTTTTGACCAAGGCTCGAAGTACACCTTCTACGTGGCTGCGTACAAGGGCGCCGACTACGCGACAGCTCAGTTCAAGGGCAACACCGGACCGTTTGAAGCGACGCTGGGTGGCAACCAATTGGCCCCGCCCGTGCCTGCTGGCAAGCTCGCCTTTGGCGGCACGCCGGTCCTCAATGTCGTCATTCCTGAGCCTTCCGTGCTCGCTCTGGGCCTGCTCGGGATGGGCGCGTTCCTGATCCGCCGCCGCAGCTAACCTGGCTCACGGCATAGTTCTTCCACGAAGGCCGCTCGCGAGAGCGGCCTTCGCTTTTTCTCGACTGTGGGTTGACAATCGAGGGCGGCGCGATTATCCAATGGGCCGCTTTTCAACGGCGCGTTCGTCTATCAGTTAGGACGCGGCCCTCTCAAGGCCGAAAGATGGGTGCGATTCCCATACGCGCTACCAGACCTGAGCCACCTTGCATGCAGCCGTTTCAGATCATCTTTAATCCGACGAGCGCGGCGGAACTGGCCAGGATGCCCAAGGAGTTGCAACTGGAAATCCTCGGCGAGTTTCGAGGCCTGCCTCAGGAGGCTTTGCACACGGACCTCGAGCGCTTCGGCAAGCTCCGGCGCGGGGGCAAGACGCTGCACCGATTCCGGCTGGGCGATTACCGCCTCTATTTCGAGCGGCACGAACTGGGGCTTGTGGTCCACCGCATCCTGAGCCGGAACACACTCAAGGATTTTCAGTTCCGATCCAATCTGCCTCTGGGAGAAGACGAGGCGTTGCAGGACAACCCGCGTTTCTGGGAACTCATCGAGAGCGCCACCGCCCAGGTGCGCCGCGATTAGCCCAGTTGCCCGATCAGGCAACCGTCTCGGGCTTCTGCTTCCGTCTGGGGCTTGTGAACACGACCCGGGCTTCGACGCCAAGGCGGGCGAGGAATTCCGATTCGATGGCGTGGGTGAGGCGTTCGACCACCCAGATTGTGTCCGAGAAGAGGTCCTCGCACATGTCCATGCGAACCAGGATGTGCCGGTCCGACACCTCGATCTGGAACGGGTGACCGGCCGCCTCGGTTTGGGCCAGCACCTCGGCGACCTGGCGTTCGTAGAGCGGCGTCTCGTTCACCAACCGCCGCCCATCCAGCCGGCGTCCGGGATGGATCACGGCGCCGGTTCGCCCGCACGGGCATTTCTCGCGGTTGATTTCGCAGGCGACGCGTGTCCGGTAGCGCAGCATGGGCATCGCCTCGCGACAGAGGGTGGTGACCACCAACTCACCGTCCTGGGCCTCGACGAGGAAGTGGTCCTCGTTGACGTGGAATCGGCCGGACTCGCACTCGACGCAGAGCCCGGGATCGGACACCTCGCGGACGCCGAAGTTGGATTTGACGGAGGCGAAGAGGCCGGCGGCGATCAGATCGCGGGTTTCGGTGTCCGTCTGGCGTGAGAGCAGGACCGTGCGCAGGTGGAGGGATTGGGGGTCCACGCGGCGTTGTTCGAGCAGGCGTGTCAGTTCGAGCGCGTTGGTTGGAGTGGTGATGAGGATGGTGGGGCGGTAGCTTTGCAGGGTGGCCAGTTGATGATCGAGGTGGAGCGGGTCTTCGGCGATCACCGAGGCCTCGATGAGTTCGGCGCCCAGAACGTAACCCGAGAGTGCGGGGTAGCTGCTGGGGCCCAGGCCGATCTGCACCACGTCATTGGCCGTGACGCCGCCGGCGACAAGCTGGCGCCCGGCCAGCCGCCCCCACTCGAGGAGATCGTTGCGGGTGTGGCCAATGACCAGCGGTTTGCCTTCAGCCCCGACCGCGGTGTGGAGGCGAATGATCTCGCGGAGCGGGAAGGCAAACATGCCATACGGAAAGCACTGCGCCAAATCCTCGGGCGTGGTGAACGGGAGGCGATCGAGTTCGTCGAGGGATTGGACACGGGCCTCGCCGAGCTTCTCGCGGCAGCGGCGCACATTGCGTTTGAGGCGCACCAGCAATGCCTGGAGGCGTTCGAGCTGCAATTGCTCGAGCTGGGCGCGGGGCATCATTTCATTGCGACGGTCGAAAACGCTCATTCCCAGATCTCCTTGCCGCCTTTGCCCAAGTAGGCGCGTTTGACTTCGGGGTTGTGCATAAGGTCAGCCGCGGGTCCTTCGAGGATGATGTCGCCAGTCTCCATGACGTAAGCCCGGTCGGCAACCTGGAGGGTGGCCGTCACATTCTGCTCGACGAGCAGCACCGTCAAACCCTGGTCCCGCATCCGGACAATCTCGGCAAAGACCTCCTTGACCATGAGGGGCGCGAGCCCCAGCGACGGTTCGTCCAGGAGAAGGATCTTCGGGCGGGCCATGAGCGCGCGGCCCAGGGCGAGCATCTGTTGCTCCCCGCCGGACAAGGTGCCGCCCAACTGGCTGGCGCGCTCGCGCAGCAACGGGAACCGGTCGAAGACGATGTCGATCTGCATGGCCCGGTCGGGATTGCGGTAGCCCCCGATGAGGAGGTTCTCGCGCACGGTCAGGTCGGCGAAGATCATCTTGCCCTCGGGCACGAGGACCATCGAGTGGCTGATGCTGCGCCAGGCGGCCTGGCCGCGCGTGGGGCGGCCATCCACACAAATCTCGCCCTGCCATGGCTGGAGGAGGCCGACAACGGATTTGAGCAGAGACGTCTTGCCGGCGCCATTGGCGCCGAGGAGGCCGACGATTTCCCCCGCGCAAACGTGCAGGCTGATGCCGTGCACGACTTCGAGGCTGCCGTAGCCGCAGCGGAGGTTTTTAACTTGCAGCAACATGGTCCATCTCTCCGCCCAGGTAAACCCTCACGACGTTGGCGTCGTTCTGGATGTCGGACGGCGTGCCTTCCGCGATGCGCGCGCCGTTGTGCAGCACCAGGATGGCATCCGACAAATCCATCACCAACGTCATGTCGTGTTCCACAAGCAGAATCGTCACCCCTCGCTCGCGCACGCGGCGGATCATCCGGCCCAGGTCGGCCTTTTCGCGGGTGTTCAACCCGCTGCCCGGTTCGTCCAAGAGCAGAAGTTGCGGCTCGGTGGCGAGGGCGCGGGCCAACTCGACCATCCGGCGTTCTCCGAAAGCCAGCGCTCCTGCCGGGCACTCGGCCAGGTGCGCAAGGCCGACGTATTCGAGTTGGGCCTGCGCGGCTTCACGGATGGCGGCCTCCTCCTTCGGCTGGCCGGGCCAGCGAACGCCGCAGCCGAGGAACTCCCAGCGTGTCCGGCAGTGCCGCCCGACCATGACATTTTCGAGCACGTTCATTTGCAGAAAGAGGCTTGGGTTCTGAAACGTGCGCGAAATGCCGGCGCGGGCGATTTGGTAGGGTTTGAATCCGGTGATGGTTCGGTCTCTGAACCGGATGCTTCCGGATTCCGGGCGGAGAAGCCCGCAGACGATATTGAACAACGTTGTCTTGCCCGCCCCGTTTGGCCCGATGACCGACTTGATCTGTCCCGGCGCGACTTCGAACGAGACGCGGTCGATTGCGACGAGGCCGCCGAAGCTGTGGCGGACGTTGTCGACTTCAAGCAGCGCCATGGCGCGGCCTCCTCTCTAGAATCCTCGACCGGTGAAACATGTTGCAGAATAGTCAAGTTCCTGTGCTGCGTTCAAGGGGTCAAGGATTCTACTGAGCGAGGCGCGGGACCGAGAGGCGGGGGAACACGGGGACTTGTCATGGAAATGAGCACTGGGTTTGGTCTGAGGCGCGCCTCGCCGGCCCGTTGTTGGGTCGCGCCGCATTGGGCTGGGCGGCGTTGGGTGGAGGGCATGCGCCGAGGAAGCGTCGGAGCAGGCGGGCCATCGGTTTGAGCGGCCCTTCCGGAGCGAGCGACACGATGCCGATCAGCAGCAGGCCGAACACAGCGTTGTCGTAGCTTCCGAAGAGGCCGCGCAGCGACATGTAGTTCAGCAGGGTGCTCATGCCGGTGACGCCCCAGAGACTGGACATGCCGCCCGCCGCGGCCAGCGCCACATAGCGGACCGACTTGAGGGCTCCTGCCTCCGAGGGGCCGATTCCGGCGGTGTAATGGGTGAAGAACACGCCGGCCATCGCGGCCATCAGCGCGCTGAGGACGAACGTCTTGAGCTTGTAGAGGGCGGTGTTGATCCCCATCGCGTTGGCGGCGGTTTCGCGATCGTGGATGGCCTGGAGGGCGCGTCCGACGCGGGAGCGGACGAGGTTGTGCAGGAGGACGAGCAGCAGCAACAGCAGTCCGCTCGCGATGAAGTAATTCTCGATGCGCAGGGCGCGTTTGCCCGAGACGGTGAGGCCCAGGCCCAGGTTCCATTCCGGCACCCCGTTGATGCCGTCGGCCGCCCCGGTGAAAGCGGTGCCGAGGATCACCTTGTGGACGATCATGCCGAAGCCGAGAGTGGCCATGGCGAGGTAATGGCCTCGAAGCCGAAGCGCGGGGTAGCCGATCAGGCTGGCGACGACGAAGGTGAGCGCCATCGCCGCGAAGAACGCCGTCCAGGGCGAGAGAGTCAGAATCGGGTTGCCGAACAGGTCCTCCCTGGCCATGCAGAAGGGCGGTTGTTTGAGCCAGCCGAGCCATGCCGCCGTTTGCCATTTCGAGATGTCGCACGTGGTCAGCACGGCCGAGGTGTAGCCGCCGATCGCAAAGAACGCCCCATGACCCAGCGAGACCTGGCCGGCGTAGCCCATGACCAGGCAGAGCCCGAGAACCACGATGGCGTAGTAGAGCGACATCGTGAGCTGGGTCAGGCAATACTCCATCTGCGCCCTGCGCAGAATCCAGGGCACGAGGGCCAGGGCGGCCGCGAGCAAGACGAACGGGAGGCCAGGCTTGAGTCTCGGCTTCAATGTTCCCTCACGCTTTCCCCTCCCGGTCGGCCCCAGAACCCATGCGGACGCACGAACAACACGAGCAGCAACACGGCGAAAACCGTCACATCGCTGTACGCGGCCGGGAGCCGGCTCACGCTGCAGGCCTCGAGCACACCGACCATCAGCCCGCCAAGCACCGCGGCCATCGGGTTCCCCAGACCGCCGAGGATGGCGGCTGCGAATCCCTTGATGGCCAGCGGCGTGCCCATCTCGTAGTGCGTCATGGTGATGGGCGAGATCACGCAGCCGGCCAGGGCGCCGATGGCCGCGCTCAGACCAAACGCGAGCGTGCGCATGTTTGCGATGTTGATCCCGGCGAGCATTGCGGCGCTCGGGTTCGAGGAACCGGCCCGCATCGCCCGGCCCGGCAAGGTGCACTTGAGGAAGAAGTGCAGGAGGACCACCGTGACCGCCACGGTCGCGAGGACCCAGAGCACCTGCGGCGAGATGGCGGCGCCGAGGAATTTCAACGAAGAAACCTCGTTGCCGGTGAAATAGGGGAGCGAGCGGACCTTCTCGTCCCAGAGGTGCTGGGCGATTTCCTGAAGGACGATCGACAGGCCGATGGTAATGATGACGAGGTGGAGGATGGAATGCCGCTGCAAACGCCGGAAGAAGAGAATCTCGAGCAGGCAGCCGACCAGCGCCACGATCACCACCGCCCCGGTCAATGCCACGGGCAACGGAACGAAGCGGGCCAGGGTCACGGCCACCATCCCGCCCAGCATCACAAACTCGCCCTGGGCGAAGTTCAACACGCCGGTGGCGCTGTAGATCAGGTTAAAGCCGATCGCCACCACGGCGTAGATGCTGCCCTTGGTGATTCCGGACAGGAGGTATTGCAGTTCCAGATTCCCGCTTTCCATCGATCATCCCGTCGGGAGACAGCCCCGATCCACTGCGCCGGCGGGGCTCCGGAAGTCAGGGTTGATGGTTTCGAGGGCGGCTACTTCCTGTAGATCGCGAACTTGCCGTCCTTCACCGTCAGCATCTCGAACGATGTCAAATCGAGACCGGTGTGATCGGTGGGCGAGAAATTGAACACGCCCGCCGTGCCGACCAGTCCTTTGAGGTTCTCGATGGCGTCACGGACCCTGGCTCGGTCGGGCCGTCCCGCCCGCTTCAGGGCTTCGGTCACAACCAGGATCGCGTCATAGGCGTGTCCGCCGAACGTGCTGACATCTTCCTTGTAGGTCTCCTCGTAATCTTTCTTGTAGGCCGCCAGCAGCGCCTTCTGCGGGTGGCTGTCGGGCAATTCGTCCACAACGAGAAGGCGCCCGGCCGGGAAGAGCGTGCCCTCGGCTGCGACGCCCGCCTGCTCGACATACTTGCGGTTGCCGAAGCCATGGCTTTGGAAGAGCGGCATCTCCATGCCGAGTTGCCGCATGTTCTTCGCCACGATGGACTGTGCCGGGACGATCGACCAGTTGACGATCGCCTGAACGCCGCGCGTGCCTTTGATTTTCGTGAGGATGTCGGTCAGGTCGGTGGCCTGTTTGTCATAGACCTCGTTGGCGAGAATCTCGATGCCATCCGCCGGGGCCATTTCCTCGAGTTGCTTCTTTCCGGCGGCGCCAAAGCCGTCGTTGCTGCTCACGACGGCGATCTTGCGCAGGCCCTTGTCCTTCATGGTCCGGTAGATCCAGGTGACCGCCTGGCTGTCCTTTTGCGGTGTCTTGAACACATACCTGGCAGCCGGATTCACGATCACCTCCGCCGCGGCGCAGGAAACCAGGATCATCTCGTTCTCTTCGCAGAGCGCCTTGATCTGCATGGTTTCGCCGCTGGTCGACGGGCCGATGATGGCCAGCACCTTCTCCTCCTCGATCAACTGTTTGGCGAACGACACGGCTTTCTCGGGGCTGCCGCCACTGTCCTTGAGCACCAACTCGACTCTGCGCCCATTGATGCCGCCGGCCGCGTTGAGCTTGTCCACAAACATCCGGACGGTCTTCTCCTCCGGAGCGCCCAGGAAAGAGGCCGGCCCGGTGACTGAGAAGAGGGCGCCGATCTTGATGGGATCGCCGCCGGCGGCGGCGTGGATGTTCTGGGTCAGACACTGCGAGCCGAGCGCGCAGATTCCTGCCGCGAGCAGGTAGGTTCTCTTCATAAGCTCACTCTCCGGATTCAAACCAATGTGAACCGAGCATCACTGAACCATGACGCCAAACGGGCTAAGATGAGTCGAGGCTGCCAGAAAGGCCTTCCGCATGTCAAGCAACGCCGCCGCACTCCGCTCACGGCGGGGTGGACAAACCGGCGTGGGTGCGCATGATGGCGCCCGGATTATGGCAATCGTCATCCAGGGACCGGGGGTGGAGCAGGCCGCAAGGCCGACGCTGTCGGGTCACGCGTGGCCCGCGACCCTGTTCCTCGACGGTCGCGTCCTGGTGACCGCGGAACCGCCGGTGCACGCCCTGCAACGCGCGGCGTATCTCAACGCGCTCAACCTCGAGCGGGCGCGGCAGGGTCTGGCGCCCCTGACGGAGGAGCAGAAGGCCACGCGCTGCCAGCGGTCTGTCGATTTGTTCCTGAAGCCGGGTCTGGTCCAGATTCGGCCCGACCCGGTCCACATGGATTTGGCGTTCGAGGCGGACGATCTGCTTGGGGAACTCTATCCGAAGCCTCAGCGGCGGTTTCTGGATGTCGATCAGCCCGAAGTGCAGCGGGCCATCAAGGAGCGGGGCGAGCTATGGCGGATCAGCGTTCTGCCGAGCACCCGTGCTGAAATCAGCCAGCACATTGCCGACGCCAAGACCCGCATCAGCGAGCAGGCCATCTATTACCTGAACCTGTATAGTGGCACGCGCTATCTGACCTACCACGAGTTTGCTCGGCTCAAAAACCTCGATCCGACCGCGCTCGCGCGCCAGTTGCAGGAGATTGGCGTCTACGCGTCCCGCCGCAACCGTCTGGGCCGGCTGGAGGTGGATTTTTTCAAAGCCCAGGGGCGCTTTGGGGCGATGCAATTCAACGGGCTCGTGTTTGGCGAGCTGAATCCGAACGAGCTTGCGGCATGCCACGAACAATTGAGGGCCCAGTTCTTCGATGCCGTGCCGCCGGAATACCAGGTCGATGAGCCGGACTTGGACCTGTGGCGGACGGAGATGTACTCGGCACTGGTGAGCCAGAGGGACGACACGGAGACGGAGGTGGTTTTGGCGGGCTTGAACATCGAGTTCAAGCAACGCATTCGGTGGCTGCCGTGCGGGCGTTTCGAGCAGGGGGAGTTGATGTTTGACGAGGTGTTCGAGGGCGCGCGGCAGGCGCCTGAGGATGCATGCTATCGGGGTCTGTGCGATGAGAAGGTCAAAGACATCGTTTTCAACCTGATCCGTGAGTTCGGCCTGCTCGAATGGGTGAACGTGGGACGCATCCTGCCCCCGCATCAAGAGACGCAACGCGGCGCCCAGGCCCACCCCGTCGGCGGCGGACGGCGCGACGTGTATCTGGCCCAGATCAAGTGTTTGACCGAGGACCGGCCTCGGACCCGGTTCATGCGGATGCAGAAGTTCGGGGTGCGGGAGCGATTGGCGGAGGGGAAGGACCTGAGCCGGGCCATGTTGGAAACCGAGGAGTACATCGAGTACATCCTGGATCGCCGGCTCGGCTGCTGGTATTTGGGCGTCAACGTGCCTTTGTGCATGATCATGCGGCGCCTCCAGGAACCCTACGACGGCAGCGCCGCGGCCCTGGCGGGCCTGCGCCTGCCGGTGACCTACTTCGAGCGCGATTTCATCCCGGGTTTCCCCGCCAACCAACTCCCCCGGTCGCGCTACGAGAACCCCGAATTTGCAAACCGGTTCGCGCGCTTGTTCGGGAAAGCGGCAGCCGCCAACCTCATTGTAGGACGCGGCGACCCTGTGACCCAGCAGGTGGTGTTCGATGTCGGCGACGAGATCGTGGTCGAGGACGAACAGGGGATGCCCAAGGAACTGATTGTGTGCGACCACACGGGGTCATTTGCCTGCTATCGGCAGACGTTGCTGGAACTTGCGCCTGCGTATGCCAGGCCGGTCAACGACCGGTCCGACAAGCTGGCCCATCCCCGCGAGTTTGCCTTGGCCTATTTGGAGGGATTCGACGCGTGGTTTCGTCACGTCCAGGGGCATTACCGTGAACATCGGCGGGCCTTTGATGCGCTGTTCAAACACATGCCGCCGGATCCAGAGGGGAATTTCTCCTATCGTTGGGAATGCGTGCTGCGGCGGTTAGACGAGGCCAATCCGGCGGAGTTGGTGCGGGCGATTCGGAGTCGCATTGCCGTGTTGCCGCAGCTTCCGCCCGACTGATTTCGATGCAATCATCGGCATCAGGCGGGGCCTCTCCCGCGGGTGCGCGACGGCGGGATGGGCGCTCCGAAACGAGGGGCGGGTCTGTGGGAATCGGTGACAAGCAATGGTCGAATGCGCACGGGGACCATGCAGTGGAAGCGCTGAACGTTCAACGTTCAACGTTCAACGTTCAACGTTCAACCGGCTGGTTGATGGGAAGAGGGGTTAGTCCTGCGCGCCCGGGGCGGGTGTGCGGCGATGGGCAAGGAGCCAGGCGTAGAGCTTGGGATTCTCGTAGGTCTCGGTCCAGGCATCGTGGCCGGCTTCGGGATAGACCGTCAGTTGAACCTCGCGGCAACCGAATCGCTTGAGCGCGTCCACCATCCGCTCGGATTCTTCGAGTTTGACCACCGGGTCCTTGGCGCCATGGAAGGCCCAGACCGGCAAGTTCTTGAGGGCCTCCGCCCGCCGGGGATCGGCGAGGAGCAGCTTGATCGGATCGCCTCCGCCGCAGATGGGCACGACCGCGGCGAAACGCTCCGGAGCGGCCGCCGCCAGGCTCCATGTGCCATAGCCGCCCATGCTCAAACCCGTGAGGTAGACGCGCTCGGGATCGATGCGGTGCTTTGCCAGCAATTCGTCAAGCAGTGCCAGCACGGTGTCGTTGGACCACGTCTGGCCCGACGGACACTGAGGCGAGGCAATGATGAACGGCAATTCGGGCTTGGCGGTCACGAGCTTGGGAGGGCCGTGCTTGGCGACGAGCCAGATGTTGGTCCCGCGCTCGCCGGCCCCGTGAAGGAACAGGATCAGCGGCCACCGCTTTTCCGCGGTCTCGTCATACGCGCGGGGAAGAAACAGCAGGTAGTCCGCCCCGACGGTGCGTGTGACGGACCGTTGGAAGCTGCGCGCCTGTTGGAGGGAATCAGGTTTCACGTCTTGTCCGATGAGGGTGGAGGCTGTGAGGGCTGCAAGCAGGAACGATACGGCAGGGAGGGAGGATTGCATAGGACTCGGGTTGCGCGGGTTTTTGTTTTTGGCTGTGACATCCAGAATTCGGGAGATCGAGTTTCTTCGGAAATGGATCGGGGCCAGGCGTTCTGGCCCCGCGCTAATCGGTGTTCGGGTAGGAACCGAGCACTTTGACAAAGACGCAGTGTCGTCCGAGTTCTTCGAGCATCTTGGCGACCCGCGAATCCTCGATGTGGCCGTCGCAGTCGACGAAGAAATAGTACTCCCACGCCTTGCGCTTGCTGGGACGGGACTCGATTTTGGTCATGTTGATGCGGTATTTGCGGAAAGGGGCGATGGCGCCGTGGAGGGCTCCGACGCGGTCGGCGATGCAGAACATGAGGCTGGTGCGATCGCGTCCCGATCGGGGCGGGGATTGGCGTCCGAGGACGAGGAAGCGGGTTGCGTTGGCCGCGTTGTCCTGGATGTTGTGTTCGATGACAGGAAGGCCGTACTTCTCGGCGGCGAGCAGGCCGGCGATGGCGGCGGCGTTCCTGGCGCGGGCGGCCAACTCGGCCGAGCGCGCATTCGAGGAGGTCTCGATGATTTCGGCGTTGGGGAAGCTGCGCTGGAGCCAGCCGCGGCACTGGGCGAGCGAC